>CABKMC010000114.1 GCA_902373455.1 uncultured Streptococcus sp. | reverse complement strand
TTTTGAAGATCAAGTAGAAAGTGGCGAAGAGCAAGTCGATTAAGAGAGGGAGGGAAAATGGTAAAAACAAGAAAAATCCCTTTAAGAAAATCTGTCGTTTCAAATGAAATTATTGATAAGCGTGATTTGCTCCGGATTGTCAAAAATAAAGAAGGACAAGTCTTTATCGATCCAACTGGCAAAGCCAATGGTCGAGGTGCTTACATCAAGCTAGACAATGAAGAAGCGGCACTTGCTAAGAAAAAGAAAGTTTTCAATCGTAGCTTTAATATGGAAGTGGAAGAAGCTTTCTATGATGAATTGATCGCTTATGTAGATCATAAGGTGAAGAGAAGAGAGTTAGGCCTTGAATAAGCAAAAGATAAGTAATTTGTTGGGCTTGGCGCAAAGAGCAGGAAAACTCATTTCTGGAGAAGAACTCGTGATCAAAGCAATCCAGGAAGAAAAAGCAAAATTAGTTTTTCTGGCAAATGATGCAGCTAGTAACCTGACAAAAAAGGTGACAGATAAGGGTCACTATTATGAGGTTCAAGTATCTACCGTGTTTTCAACACTAGAATTAAGCACTGCAATTGGACGTGCCCGGAAGGTCGTCGCTGTTGTAGATGCTGGATTTTCAAAGAAAATGAGGTCTCTTATGGAATAGAAGAGGAGGACAGCAATTGTCTAAGAAAAGATTATACGAAATTGCCAAAGAATTGGGCAAGGAAAGTAAGGAAGTCGTCACTCGTGCGAAAGAATTAGGTTTTGACGTCAAGAGTCATGCATCTAGTGTCGATACTGATGTTGCTGAAAAGTTGATCAAGAGCTTTTCAGCGAAAAAAGAAACAGTCGAAAAGAAAGTAGCAGAAGTGGCTGCCAAGACAACGGCTGTCGCAGAGAAAAAAGAAGCAGCGCCCGTCAAAAAAGAAGGAGCAACTGAGACAAAATCAGTAACGCCAGCTGCTAAACCAAAGAGTCGTAACTTTAAAGCGGAACGAGAAGCGCGTGCAAAAGAGCAGGCTGAACGTAGGAAACAACAAGATAATCGTCCAAAACGCGATCGCAAGGACAATCAGCGTCATGGTGACAACCGAAATCAACGACCACAAGAGCGAAATGAACAACGAAATCAAGGTTCTGAGCGTCGCAATAACCGACCAGATCAAAGACGTAGTGCACAACCCCAAGTGGCACCAAAAGTTGATTTCAAAGCGCGTGCAGCAGCACTGAAAGCTGAACAAAATGCTGAGTACGCACGTGGAAGTGAAGATCGCTACAAACAACAAGCTGCAAAAGCAGAACAAGAACGTCAACAGCGCCGGAAACGGGTAGAAGCACCAGAAGTGAAAGCACCTGTACAGGAGCCAGCTGTTGAGAACCATACAAAACCAGCTGTTGCTGCTGCTCCAGCTCAAGTCGATACACGTCGGAAGAAACAAGCGCGACCAGATAAGAAACGCGATGATTTTGATCGTGAAGAAGATGGTCCAAGAAAACAACAAAGGAATCGAAATAGTCAAAATCAAGTGAGAAATCAGAAAAATAGTAACTGGAATAACAATAAGAAAAATAAAAAAGGAAAGAACAACCGCAATGATGCTCCAAAACCAGTAACAGAGCGTAAATTCCATGAATTACCAAGTGAATTTGAGTATACGGATGGAATGACGGTTGCAGAAATCGCAAAACGCATTAAACGTGAACCGGCTGAAATCGTCAAGAAACTCTTTATGATGGGAGTCATGGCGACGCAAAACCAATCCTTGGATGGCGATACCATTGAACTTCTGTTAGTGGATTATGGAATTGAAGCCAAGAAAAAGGTTGAAGTGGACAATGCCGATATTGAACGTTTCTTCGTGGAAGATGGTTATCTCAACGAAGATGAGTTAGTAGAACGTCCACCAGTTGTCACTATCATGGGACACGTTGACCATGGTAAGACAACCCTTTTGGATACCCTTCGTAACTCACGGGTTGCGACAGGAGAAGCCGGTGGGATCACTCAGCACATCGGTGCCTACCAAATCGTTGAAAATGGCAAGAAAATTACCTTCTTGGATACACCTGGACACGCGGCCTTTACCTCTATGCGGGCACGTGGTGCATCTGTTACCGATATTACCATCTTGGTCGTAGCGGCAGATGACGGGGTGATGCCTCAAACAATCGAAGCCATCAACCACTCAAAAGCTGCCAATGTTCCAATCATTGTGGCCATTAACAAGATTGATAAACCAGGCGCTAATCCAGAGCGTGTGATCGGTGAATTGGCAGAGCATGGGGTTATGTCAACTGCCTGGGGTGGCGATTCTGAGTTTGTAGAAATCTCAGCTAAGTTTAACCAAAACATCGATGAGTTGTTGGAAACAGTCCTTCTTGTGGCTGAGATCCAAGAACTCAAGGCAGACCCAACTGTTCGTGCGATCGGTACCGTTATCGAAGCCCGTTTGGATAAAGGAAAAGGTGCGGTGGCAACCCTCCTTGTTCAACAAGGTACCTTGAATGTCCAAGACCCAATCGTTGTCGGAAATACCTTTGGACGTGTCCGTGCCATGACCAATGACCTTGGCCGTCGTGTGAAAGTAGCTGGACCATCTACTCCAGTTTCTATCACTGGTTTGAACGAAGCGCCAATGGCGGGTGACCACTTTGCGGTTTATGAAGATGAAAAATCTGCGCGTGCAGCGGGTGAAGAACGTGCCAAACGTGCGCTGATGAAACAACGTCAAGCAACCAACCGTGTCAGCCTTGAAAACCTCTTTGATACCTTGAAGGCTGGGGAAGTGAAATCTGTTAATGTTATTATCAAGGCAGATGTACAAGGTTCGGTTGAAGCCCTTGCTGCTTCCCTTCAAAAGATTGAAGTGGAAGGTGTGAAAGTGACCATCGTTCACTCAGCAGTTGGTGCTATTAATGAATCAGATGTCACTCTTGCGGAAGCATCTAATGCCTTTATCGTTGGATTTAACGTCCGCCCTACGCCACAAGCTCGTCAACAAGCTGAAGCTGATGAGGTGGAAATCCGTCTTCACTCAATCATTTACAAGGTGATCGAGGAAATGGAAGATGCCATGAAGGGAATGTTGGATCCTGAGTTTGAAGAGAAAATTATCGGGGAAGCGGTTATTCGTGAAACCTTTAAAGTCTCTAAAGTGGGGACTATCGGTGGATTTATGGTCCTCAGTGGTAAGGTCACTCGTGATTCCAAGGTTCGTGTCATTCGTGACGGTGTCGTGATCTATGACGGTGCTCTTGCAAGCTTGAAACACTTCAAAGATGATGTCAAAGAAGTGACAAATGGTCGTGAAGGTGGATTGATGATTGAAGGCTACAATGATATCAAGACAGATGATACCATCGAAGCCTACATCATGGAAGAAATTAAAAAATAAGAGGCTGACTAGGAAAAAAGAGGAGTTTTCTCTGATTTCCTAGTTTTTAAACACAAAGCAGAAAGGAGTTCCTATGGCAAGTCATTTTCGGACAGATCGAGTAGGGATGGAAATCAAGCGTGAAGTCAATGAGATTTTACAAAAGAAAGTCCGTGACCCGCGTGTTCAAGGCGTTACTATTACGGATGTTCAAATGCTAGGTGATTTGTCTATGGCCAAAGTGTATTATTCAATTATGAGTGATTTGGCTTCAGACAATCAAAAGGCTCAGACAGGCCTTGAAAAAGCAACAGGAACCATCAAGCGTGAATTAGGTCGGAATTTGAAACTGTACAAGATTCCGGAAATATTGTTTAACTTTTTGGGAGGGTTGGGTCTCTTTCTCTATAGTATTAAAACCATGGGAGAAGGACTGCAACAAGCTGCAGGGGACCGTCTTCGCTATTATATTGATAAATATACAAGCAATCCTTTCCTTGGAGTCTTAGTAGGGATTGTTGTGACAGCCCTCATTCAGTCTAGTACTGGGGTAACGGTGATTACCGTTGGTCTGGTCAGTGCGGGGCTCTTGACCCTGCGCCAAGCCATTGGAATCATCATGGGAGCTAATATTGGGACTACGGTCACCTCATTCATTATTGGGTTTAAACTGGGTACTTATGCCCTTCCAATTATGTTTCTTGGAACGGTCTTACTTTTCTTTACCAAGAATCGAATGGCTAATAATATTGGTCGGATTCTCTTTGGGGTTGGAGGAATTTTCTACGCTTTAAACCTGATTAGTGCGGGAATGAGCCCTTTAAAAGAATTGCCAGAATTTAGTCAGTATATGATCACCCTAGGGAAAAATCCAATTCTTGGTGTTTTAGCGGGAGCCATCATCACCGTTTTGATTCAAGCTTCTTCAGCTACCATTGGGATCCTACAAGGTTTGTATTCAGG
>CABKMC010000113.1 GCA_902373455.1 uncultured Streptococcus sp. | reverse complement strand
TTCAGATAATGGTTCAACTAATTCTGTCAAAACAGGAAGCTCTGTAGCCGTCAATTCTGCCAAGATAGACAGGGAGATTGGCTTATGAAAACAAGATAAGTAGTGAAGAAGGGCCTCTTCCTCACTTCTCATATCTCCAAGTTCCTGAGAAAGATAAGCTTGGATGATATCCGGCAAGGGCTCTAAATTTTCATTTTCTTTCCACTCTTCGATATAGCTGGACAGGAAGAACGGACTGCCCTCACTCCATTCGACCATCTGCTCTATCACGGCCGGCTCTATTGCTCCCAGTTCCCCTTTCAAGAGAGCACGACTTTCACTTGGTTCAAAATTGGTCAACTCTAGTTGAGACAAGCGTTTCTCTACCTTCAAGCCCCCCAAGAAGTTGACAAAGAAATCTGGTAGGGGCTCTTCCGCTGTAAAAATTAGTTGCCATTTTTCCTGATTTCTTCGCTCTTCTAGTTGTTTCACTTTTTCTAGAGACACTGCATCGATCCACTGGGCATTTTCAAGAAGAATCAGGAGCGGTTTTTCTTTGCTAAGGCCTTGAAGCTGATTCCACACTGAAATGAGGTCATCCTCCCCTTCCAGAAATGGAATCCCCATCTCATCTCCCAGTTTCTCTAGAGCTTGTTTGAGATCATTCCAAATACTTCCTTCGTAGAGTTGACTAGTAGCTTTTCCTTCAACCTTGATAAAGTTAAAACTGCGATTGGACATCAAGACCAACTGTCGTAACAGACGTTTCTTACCTGTCCCAGATTGTCCCATCACGAGAAAAGGACCTACTGCTTCACCCGTCTCGACTAAGGAAAGGTATTCCTCAAGTTGTGAGAGTTCTTGTTTACGGCCAAAAAAGGAAAGTTCACGGATATTCAAGCGATTCGTCAGTTTATGAGTTCGTTTGGCTTCCAAAACGGAGTGATAAAGTTCCTCAATCGCTCGACTGGGACGCACACTGAGCTCGCGATCCAATAAATCGACAAGTTTATAATAGGTCTCGAAAAATTTTCCTAACTGGTGATGGAAACTATAATACTCCATCAAGAGCTGGTAGTTTTTCTCTTCAAATTCATCCAGCTCTACCAAATGATGGAGCAAGAGTTCTATACTAGGATCTCCGAAACCGACCTTTTTAATTTTTTGATAGCAGCTTTCGACGTAGAGCTTCCTATAAGCATCCCGTTTGCGAGAAGCCCACTGATCAAATTCTTCATCATCTTTGACATAGAAGCCCTCTAAAAAGTCTCCCCGATATAGATCCAAGGCACTTAGTGGATCTCTTTCAAAGAACTGGACATCCAAAGAAAGACTCAAATCAGGATTAAGAGCCAAACTGCTCCGGTTTGGAGAGACAATGATATCTCCCTCAAAGATTTTATTGGCTTGGTAAACCGTATTCCGTAAGTTTTTGCGGGCTACTTGGTTTTCCTTAGCTCCCCAAAGAATACCGGCGATTTCATCACGGTTTACCTGGCCCATAACTGCTAAATAATAAAGTAAGGCCTCCATCTTCGAAAAAGAAAAACGAATATCTTTCTGATTAAAAACAACCTTAGGGGGTCCAAATAATTTCAGCTTAAGCTCTTTTTTCATTGCAAGCGCCTCCAAAAACTTCATATTAATACTATAAAAAAAAAGTTGGTTTTTAGCAAGTGATTGACCCGAATAAAAAGAGACTGAGAACTATTCTTTCTCAATCTCTACACTTCCTACTAAAAGTGTTGATTAATTCACTTCAAAATTCGGTTGATGAGCAAATAAGGCCTTTGTTGCTTGGTAGACGTGGTAAGCGACATCTTCATTGTTCATGGTGTAAAGATGGACACCTGCCACATCTTGAGTAACCAAATCAACGATTTGATCGACTGCATAAGCCAAGCCAGCTGCGCGAAGAGATTCTGGATCATGCTCATACTTGTCTAAAATGGCTTTAAACTTCCGTGGGATATGAACATTTTCACAAGTTTTGAGGAGACGAAGGGCCTGGTTTCTGTTAAGAATCGGCATCACTCCTGCATGAATAGGAACATTGATCCCAGCTAAAGTACACTTATCTTGAAAATCATAGAAACGCTCATTGTCAAAGAAAAGCTGAGTCACTAGGCTCGAACATCCAGCATCCACTTTCTTTTTCAGATTTTGAATATCTGAAATTTGATTTGGAGAATCTGGGTGACCTTCTGGGTAACAAGCACCAATCACATCAAAGTGAGGAGCTTCTGTTTTAATAAATTCAATCAAGTCCGTTGCATAACGAAAGTCTTTTAAAGGTTCCACACCAGGAATAATATCTCCACGAAGGGCCAAGATCCGGTGAACTCCTACTTGATCTAACTCATGAAGGGTATCTGCTACCTTTTCCTTACTGAGATAGATAGCCGGTAAGTGGGCAATGGTCGGAATAGACAATTCATTCTGAATATGATTGGCTAAAGCAACCGTCGTCTCTTTGATATTGTATTTGTTATTGCTAGCGGTCACACTGATAAAGTGAGGAGCTAATTCCTGCATATTTGCCAAGGCCCGGAGGAGCTTGGCATTGCCTACTTCAGGATTTGGAGGAAAAACTTCAAATGACAGAGACGGTGTGTGTTGTGACATATTCTATCCTTTTCTTTTGTTTTGTTGATCAAGAACTCTGAGCCACTGTTTCTGGGATAAGGGATGATTCGAAAACCCTCTACACGATGATAGAAGGTCCTCGAAACATTTTCTTACAAGTGTTCACGCGCTTCTTTAGCAGCATTAACCAGCTTGATCAAGCTTTCTTTTGTTTCTTTAATTCCGCGAGTCTTCAAACCACAGTCAGGGTTGATCCAAACTTTGCCACTTGGTACTTTAGCCAAGATTGCTTCGATGGTGTGATCAATTTCACCGTCTTGTGGGACACGTGGTGAGTGGATATCGTAAACCCCAGGTCCAACTTCTGTTTGGAAGTTTTTGGCTTTCAACTCATCCAAGATTTCAAGGTTTGAACGGCTAGCTTCAAATGAGATAACGTCCGCATCCAAGTTATCGATCGCTGGGATGATATCTGTAAATTCTGAGTAACACATGTGAGTGTGGATTTGTGTATCTGGCGCTACAGTTGAGTGTACCAAACGGAAGGCTGGAATCGCCCAGTCAAGGTAGTCTTCATACCAGTCACTACGACGGAGTGGCAATTTTTCACGAAGAGCAGCCTCGTCGATTTGGATGATTTTCACGCCTGCAGCTTCAAGGTCAAGAACTTCATCCTTGATGGCAAGAGCGATTTGAAGAGTAGAATCCTTGATAGAGATGTCTTCACGTGGGAATGACCAGTTAAGAATGGTAACAGGTCCAGTCAACATACCTTTAACAGGTTTATCTGTACGGCTTTGTGCGTAGCTAGACCATTTTACAGTGATTGGGTTAAGACGAGTCACATCTCCCCAGATGATTGGTGGTTTCACCCCACGCATACCGTATGATTGTACCCAACCGTTTTTAGAGAAGAGGTAACCTGACAAGTTTTGACCGAAGTACTCAACCATGTCGTTTCGTTCAAACTCACCGTGTACAAGTACGTCAAATCCAACTTCTTCTTGCCATTTGATCCATTCGTCAATCGTTTCAGCAAGGAAGGCATCGTATTCTTCTTGTGTCAATTCACCCTTACGGAAGGCCAAACGTTTGGCACGTACTTCCTTAGTTTGAGGGAATGAACCGATGGTAGTTGTTGGAAGTGCTGGAAGATTGAAGGCTTCTTTTTGGATTTCTTCCCGTTCCGCGAAAGCTGGCAAACGAGTGTAGTCTGCTTCTGTCAAAGCTGCGATACGAGCATGAAGTTCAGCATTTGCTCCAACGCGTTCTGTTGCAAAGAGTTCTTTGTTGGCAGCAAGAGCTTCTGCTCCTTGACCATTGCGGATGGCATCCAAGTCACGTAATTCACCCAATTTTTCAACCGCAAAGGCGAAGTGGTTCAAAATAGCTGGTTCAAAATCTTCGTTAGCCGTTGTAAATGGCACATGAAGAAGGGAGCAAGAAGTCGTCAAAACAACATTTTCAGCTGGAACTTGTTCAAGAATTGCAAGACTCTTCTCGTAGTTGTTACGCCAGATGTTTTTCCCATTCACAATACCAGCATAAAGGGTCTTATCAGCTGGGAAGCCACCTTTCACCAATTCAAGCGTTTTCTTCCCTTCAACAAAGTCAAGACCAATACCATCAACTGGCAAATTCACAAGGTCATTGTAGACATCACGAACATCACCAAAGTAAGTTTGGATCAAGACTTCAAGACCTTTCTTGTCAGCCAAGAGTTTGTTGTAGAGGTTCAAGAAGAGAGCTTTTTCTTCAGCTGTCAAATCTTTAACAAGGGCTGGCTCATCGAGTTGAATACGAG
>CABKMC010000112.1 GCA_902373455.1 uncultured Streptococcus sp. | reverse complement strand
AGTCTGTCACTGCCATCAAGCGGTCAAATTTTTCCAAATAACGAGGCGTATTCCTGAAAGGAAGAGCACAGGTATCCAAAGTACAATGAATGCCCAACTCTTGAGCCTTGGTAAAAAGTGCAATCAAAAAGTCAATCTGCAAGAGGGCTTCTCCACCACTGACAGTGATTCCCCCTTTTTCGCCCCAAAATCCACGATAACGGAGGGCTTCTTCTAGGACATCATCCACCGTCCGCTCACGGGACTTGTTGGTTTCCATTGCCCAAGTATCTGGATTGTGGCAGTATTGACACCGCATTTGACAGCCTTGAAGGAAGACAATAAAGCGGATCCCAGGCCCGTCTACTGCACCAAAACTTTCTGTTGAGTGTACCATTCCTGTTACTTTTCCATAGTCAACTGTTTCATTTTCCATTGAGGAACCTCTTCTCTTGAAAACGTTTTATGATTTCATTATAACACGATTCCATCTATTTTAAAGAGTTTAAGCTTCTTTTTGAAAAGAAACTGTTCTTTTCAGTAGTTTTCATTGTCCTAGTACAGTTTCCAATATGGGACTATCTGTCCTTTATTTTAGGAGAAAAAAAGGAGCCAGCGACTCCTTTTTTAGATCTTTCTTATGAAACACGTTAGTGGGTCATCCTTTTCTTCTTGTACCAGACAAGACTCATCGTAGCTATTGCCACACCAGAAAGAGCTAGATAGCTTGTTTCTTGTCCAGTAGATGGAAGGATTTTCCGCTTGCCTGGTATCTTCGTTTCTGTTACTGCCTCTTCCTTGTCGTCTTGCTTCTCATCTTCGTTCTTGCCCTTCTCTTTGCTTTCAGCTGTTGAACTCTTTTGTTCATTGGCTTGAGTCTGATGAGGGACTAGTTGAGATCCTGTATTCGATGAAGAAGGGCTGGTTTGATCCGTTGCTTGGACTGTATTTCCTTGTTGATCATCTGTCGGCGTTCCTGGAGTTTGTGCTCCACTAAAGTCGATTTGGACCCAGACAGGATCATGGTCTGATGCACGACCGTGTTCCTTCATAAAGGAAGCATTGATATGGACTGGTTCAAACCTTGCTTTAGCTGCCATGTTGTTTGAGATAAAAATGTTATCCAAAACCTGATTGCTTCCACGGTAGAAATAAGAATAGCGATCGCCTGCATCATGTTGGGACATTAAGTTGGTTAGTTCATTGCCCGCAAGGATCTGTGCTGTGGTTGAGAAATCGTAATCATTAAAATCACCCGTCAAAACGAAGGTCGTCTTCGGATTTTGCTTCAAGCCTTCTTGGACGAATTGATGAATGACACTGGCTTGCGCTTCACGAGTTGGCAAGGTATGTTCCACTGCTGGTTGGCTTACCCCATAAATAGCATCATCTCCGATTTTTGATTTCAAGTGATTGGCAATCACCACAACTGGTTGGCCTTTGAATTCAAACTCAACGGCTAAAGACTTGCGAGTATGATCAAACGATGAATCGCTAGGGGCAATCCGAGCTGGGTTTTTAACCAGGTGTCCCTTGTCAAATTGCGCTGCTTCGTTGCTAGTCGCTGCCTCTTTTTTAGCTAAGGTCACGCGTTCCGGATTGTAGAGAATTCCCAAACGAATATTGGAACCTGGCTTTCCACCGTCAGCGCCATCTAGTGGAGCAACCTCCGTATACTCATAGCTCTTGCCAGCCAATTCCTTGATCCGACTAGCTAGTTTGCGTCCACTTTCAACACCACTGGTCGTCCCATCATCCACACTGCCATTATTGTCCTGCACTTCGATCAAAGTGATAATATCCGGATTGTGAATTTCATGGATAAAGGAATTGGCAATCAGCGTCACCTTATCCTCTGGCGTTTCATTTTTGGCATTGTTGGCCGAGAAATTTTCAATATTATAGGAAGCGATGGTCAGCTTGTCCTCACTTGGTTGGGTTTGAGCTGCTTGACGCTGCAAGCCGCCATCTTGGACTGTCAACTGTTGAGTGGGCTCTACCTTATAAAAGCTATTCCGATACGTCACCACTCCTGTTACATCTTCTGCAAAGTAATCTTTGGCTTTTGCGACAAACTGATTACCAACATAAATCGGGATCGTCGCTGTATTTTGTGCATGTGGCCGTAGATTCAGACCTCCAATATTGTTTAAAGGAAGGCCTGTAAAATCTTCTCCCAATACATAGATATCTCCTTTATACTGGGGACCTAAAACATGCGGTTTCTTTACCACAGTGAGCATGCCTTCCAGACTTTCCCAATAATCGAGGGCATCGGTTTCTGGAGCATAAGCAGTTGGATTAGTCTTCACCTCTGCCGGCATCCCTGCAGTGATATTCACAGCTTCTGGAAGAGGGGCTGTCCCGTCTTTTGTGATCCAAGCATCAACCAGCATGGTCACCGTTAAACTATTCGTTGGTTCCTTAAAGGTCTTCCCAGCTCCCAAGGTGACTTCTTCCATATAGCCTTCCTTGACAGTACCTGTTATTTTAACCTTGTCGCCGACCTTGACCTTGTATTTGGAAACTACATAAATCCCATCTGAAGTCCGACTATTCCCATCCGATTCAATATCTTGGGCATAAAAACCATAGCGGTCTGTCTTGGTCACCACTGCATTTTTGATGGCTACCTTTTGGCCTTCCAGTGGAGAGCGTTGCGATTCCCCTTGAATTTCCCCGATCTTAACCGTTTTCTCCTCAGTATCGTCTGAGGAACTGCTAGATGTCTCTTCTTTATCACTTGAAGCTCTCGTCGTAACTTCTGTAGTTGTTGTTGTAGCAGAAGTCGAACTATTTGTCGAGCTTTCCTCGCTACTAGTGTTCGTCACAAGCGCTGGCTCTGAAGTCGAAGCTGTGGTCTCGTCTGCAACTACTGTAAGGGCACTACTAAAGCCCCCCAACTGACTAGCCAATAAGGTGGCTACTGCTAATAATCGAATCTTTTTTCCATGTTCTTTCATGCTATTCTCCGTACATAAAAATATTTCCTCTTTTATTATAAGGGATTGACTTTGCGTTTTCAAGCGCTTTCAAAAATATTTTTCAAAAAGAAAAACACTTCGACCCAAAAAGATCGAAGTGTGAAATACTTAAACTAAAATCGCCAGTGTCTGATAAGGTTTGAGAATTACCTTTTCAGCAAGCTCTGCATCGTCATAGTTGGACAAGAGCACGCGCCCTGTTTGGTAGTCTTCTGGAATCGCTACTTCGACTTCACTTCCATAGAAATGATTGAGTACCAAAAGTTTTTGACCGTATAAATGACGTTCAAAAGCGTAGATTTGTTGACTATCTTCCAGTGCTGGCAAGTAGCTACCTTCTGAAATAATCGGCATTTGTTTGCGCAAGCGAATCAATTCTTTATAGAAGGTAAAGATTGGTCCGTCGATTTCATTTTCAACGTTAATGTCTTTGTAGGACTTCCCAACTTTCAACCATGGAGTGCCTGTTGAAAAACCTGCATTTTCAGAAGCATCCCATTGCATAGGCGTACGTGAATTATCACGGGATTTGGCTTGAATGATTTGGAAGGCCTGCTCAGGTGACTGACCTTGATCCAAAAGCATCTGGTAAGCATTGATGGACTCGACATCCACATAATCTGCCATCGAATCATAGTCTGGATCAATCATGCCGATTTCTTCGCCCATATAGATATAAGGGGTCCCACGTGACAAGTGAATGCTAGCTGCGAGCATGGTCGCTCCTTCATTGCGGAAGTTCTTGATATCTACAAAGCGATTCAAAGCACGAGGTTGGTCATGGTTATTCCAGAAAAGGGCACTCCAACCACCACGTTCACTCATTTCCTTGCCCCAAGTATGATAGAGACGTTTGAGCTCTTGCAGGAAGAAGGCTTTATCGAGACTGTTCAAGGGATGGGGTCGCAAATTTGTAGGCAAGCACACTTTGACTTCCCCGTTTCCCAATTAACCAGCTATCAAGAAATCGTCAAAGCTTCTGGTCTTCGCTCAGAAACCAATGTCATTCGTTTGGAACAAATCAGTATCGATGAAAAAGGAGCTAAAAAGACAGGTTTCCCTCTTCACCGTTTGGTTTGGAAAGTAACCCGGCAACGGGTGGTGGATGGTGTCGCTTCTGTCTTAGATATTGATTACCTAGACAGAGAGCTGATCCCTGGCCTGACCAAGGAAATTGCCCAGCACTCTATCTACCAATATATAGAAGAAGACTTGAAATTGCAGATTGGCTATGCCAAAAAAGAAATCTTGATTTCACCAATCGATAATCGTGACAAAATCTTACTGGATCTTGGAAAAGACAAACACGTGGAAACTGTCCGTTCCCAAGTTCACCTAGCAGACGGACGCCAATTCCAATTCACCGAAAGCCGACACAAATTAGACAAGTTTCATTTTGTCGACTATGCAGAACGGAGGAAATAAAGGAGGCTGGGACAAAAGTCCTAGACTCTCAATTATTTTTGGATTGTC
>CABKMC010000111.1 GCA_902373455.1 uncultured Streptococcus sp. | reverse complement strand
ATCCAATATCTTGGTTGGGGTGACTACGCACAAAAAATGAACGTCATCATCTCATCTGGTGAAAACTATGATATTGCCTTTGCCAACAACTACGTTATCAATGCTCAAAAAGGTGCTTATGCTGACTTGACAGAATTGTACAAGAAAGAAGGGAAAGAACTTTACAAAGCACTTGACCCAGCATACATCAAAGGGAACACTGTAAATGGCAAGATCTATGCTGTTCCAGTAGCAGCCAACGTTGCATCTTCTCAAAACTTTGCCTTCAACGGACCACTTGTTGAAAAATATGGTATCGACATCTCAAACGTCAAAGACTATGCTTCTCTTGAACCAGTCTTGAAAGCCATTAAAGAAAAAGATCCAAACGTTGTTCCATTTGCCATGAACAAGAGCTACGGTGGACCTTCAGATGACTTCGACTATGTAGCTGTTGATGGACTTCCATTCGTTGTTGACTTGAAAGGTGACACTACGAAGATCGTTGACCGTTACACAATCCCTCGTTATGTAGAAAACTTGAAGACTCTTCACAAATACTACGAAGCAGGATACATTCCAAAAGACGTAGCTACAAGCGATACTGGATATGACCTTTCTCAAGATACTTGGTTGGTTCGTGAAGAAACAGTAGGACCAGCTGACTACGGTAACAGCTTGCTTACTCGTGTAGCAAACCGTAAGATCGACATCAAACCATTTACTGAACTCTATAAGAAGAACAACACCACTCAAGTAGCTAACTTTGTTATCTCAAATAACTCTAAGAACAAAGAAAAAGCAATGGAAGTGTTGAACCTTTTGAACACTAATCCAGAACTCTTGAACGGCCTTGTTTACGGACCAGAAGGCAAGAACTGGGAAAAAGTTGAAGGTAAAGAAAACCGTGTCAAAGTCTTGGATGGCTACAACGGAAACACTCACATGTCTGGATGGAACACTGGTAACAACTGGATCCTTTACATCAACGAAAACGTAACGGATGAACAAATTGCACAATCTAAGAAAGACTTGGAAACTGCAAAAGAATCTCCAGCACTTGGCTTCATCTTTAACACAGATAAAGTGAAATCAGAAATCACTGCTCTTACAAATACTTTGAACCAATTCGCAGGTGCTATCAATACTGGTACTGTGGATCCTGAAGTAGAAGTTCCTAAGATGCTTGAAAAATTGAAATCAGAAGGTGCTTACCAAAAAGTGCTTGATGAAATGCAAAAACAATACGATGAATACCTTGCTTCTAAAAAATAAGAACAGGTAGTGTGAAAAGGCTTTGGAGGAATCTCCAGAGCCTTTTTAATCCTTTATGAAAATGAACCTGTAAATGAAAATCAATATTTCAATTCACTAATGCAAATATGAGGAAAGCGTTTTATTTTTATGATATAATAGAATAACTAATTGGGAAAGAGGCTGAATGATGGGAAAAATCATCGAGTTCATTTTTACGAGAGTCTATGTTGCCATGCTGGTAACAGGGATTTTTTGGGTCTTGACGATCTGTGGGGGCATCCTTCTAGGAGTAGGACCAGCTAGTGCCACTATCATGAGCCTCTATGCGGAAAATGGCATGACCTACAAGGACTATCATTGGTCACGCGCTTGGGAACTCTTCAAAGAAAATCTTGTTCCGGCCAATCAAGTCTTTTACACCTTCTTTGCCATTGAAGGAGTCCTCCTCTATGGCATGTACCTCATGATCCAGATTCCTCACTTGAATTTCTTCCAAATTTTGGTTCTCCTGTTTAATCTAGTTTTCCTCTTGGTTGCGCCTCTAGCTTACGCCGTTTATTTGAAATTGCAAGTGCATTTTGCTCTCTCTTATGCCAACAGTATCAAGCTCAGTTTGATCGGAATGTTGCTGGACATTCGTCCAGTTCTTAAGCTCATCCTTGGAACAGCACTACTTGGTGTCATTAGCTACTATATGCCAGCCCTTCTCTTTTTTGTCTTGATCGGCGTCTGGCATTTCTTTGTCAATGATATCTTTGACCCTGTTTATCAAAATATCCACGAAAAATTGGTATCCTAACGATGAAAAAAATCTGGTTAAGTACGCTTTTAAAATTCTACGCCTATGTCATGGTGGTCATTTTGACCATTATGGGTCTCGTCGTAGCGGGGATCTCTTGGAAAAACCAGCAAGCTGAAGCCGATCGGATCGCCCAACGGGTCTTGACTGAAGTCGTGACGGATCTCGAGACCTCTTATCAGCGGGTCACACAAGAAGGGCGTAGTCTCGTTGAAAACCCTGCAAAATTAGAAGGGGTTTATCGCTATTTTACCTTGTCACCATCGGAGTATGAGACTTGGCGATTGAATGCCCAGTTCCCTTCTTATATCCAATTGTCCCTACATAAGAATATTGACAGTCTCTATTTGAGCAATAAAAACATCGAGGGCATCGATGTCACCTTGTCGGATTACAAGACAGTATTTGTCTCTACCCGGCAATCGAAGGGGGGTAAGCAAGTTTCCGCGGACCATTACAAGGCTCCTGCGACAGCCATTCCGGTTCCTTTGACAGATCCGACTACGGGTGCTGGAGTTGGGATTGCTTATATGACTCTGGACCAGGAAATTTTGACGGCAGCGATTGACAATGCTAGAGGAGATCTACCGGTTGCTGTGCGAATCTTCACGCCCTTTGGGAAAGAAATGTACCATGAAGGGGATAAGGAGCAAGCAAAAGATGTTAAATGGCAAACCCGTAGCACGATCTATGGCTACAAAGTGGATGTAGTCGTTTCTGAAAGTTATTTGGTCAAGAAGGGTCTAGCTAACCTGACTGCTTTTCTCTCCATTGCTTTCCTGATTTTCTTGATCCTGTACTTGTTATTACGGCAGATTTTCAAAAATTACCGGCGTCAAGTCCTCGATTTAGTCGATACCATGAATCAGATCAGTCAAGGCGATAGTGAACGTCGGATTGATACTTCGACCAAGGACCAAGAACTTTTGGTCATTGGTAATATGATCAATACCATGTTAGACAATATGGACAAGAACATTCGGGATATCTACCAGTTGCAGCTCAGCCAAAAAGATGCCAATATGCGGGCCCTACAAGCCCAGATCAATCCCCATTTCATGTACAATACACTGGAATTTATTCGGATGTATGCCGTCATGCAAGAGCAGGATGAATTGGGTGATATTATCTATGAGTTTAGTAGTCTTTTGCGCAATAATATCTCAGATGAGCGAGTGACGACGGTTGAAAATGAGCTCGAATTTTGTCGCAAATACAGCTACCTCTGCATGGTACGTTATCCCAAATCGATTGCCTATGGCTTTAAGATCGATCCAGGTTTGGAAAAAATGAAGATTCCAAAATTCACCATCCAGCCTTTGGTCGAGAACTATTTTGCGCATGGAGTGGACCATAAACGCAAGGACAATGTGATCAGTGTCAAGGTCTTGCAAGGAGAAGGGCAGGTCATCATCTTGATCACTGATAATGGGCGCGGGATGAAAGAAGAACAGCTAGAAAGCATTCAAGAGATGCTAGCCAATCGCAATCCACGCTCAGAAATCGAAGAAAAGAGTGGTCGGCAGTCCATCGGAATTGTCAATGTCCATGAACGTCTGCTGCTCTATTTTGGAGATCGCTACCATATCCAAGTCTTCTCCCAACCTCACCATGGAGTGACCTATACGATAACCATTCAAGATGAATAAAGGAGACAGAATGTACAAAGTCTTATTAGTAGACGATGAGTATATGATTACAGAAGGGTTAAAAAAATTAATCCCCTTTGACCACTGGAATATGGAAGTGGTCGCAACTGCAGAAGATGCAGACCAGGCCCTTGATTATGTGCGAGAGTATCCGGTAGATGTGGTGATCACGGATGTCAATATGCCTGGAAAGACCGGACTTCAGATGATTGCTGAAATGAAGGATTTGATCCCAGATGCTGCTTTTATCATTATGTCAGGCTATCAGGATTTTGAATACGTCAAGACAGCTCTCAATTTGCGCGTGGCAGACTACCTGCTCAAACCTGTCAATAAGGTGGAGATGGGCAATATCCTAGAAAAAATTCAGCATAAAATCCAGCAACCAAGCCAAGAGTTGGCCGACCGTTTGATTCACGATGATATCTCTGAGGAAGAGTTTTGTCGCTATATCGCAGGTCGGAACTCATTGTGGATTGGAGTCGCTAAGGAGAAAAAAGGCTTTATCAGCTCGTCTTATCAAGTTCTTGGGCAAAATCTTCAACTCTTTATCTCGGATCAGGAAGAAGAAGCCATGATTGAGAAGGCCTTTGAACCTCCGTATAAGGAGCACTTTCATCAATTTAAGGATCTAGTGGAGCGGAGCCTCTTTTATGGGGCGACCCCTCTCAATCAAGATGAAGAAGTCTTCCATTACTACGAGCCGGCCTATCGGGTGATCATGCAAGGAAATATCCAACAGATCTTAGAAGAACTGGACTGGTTAGAAAAAATGATCCTTGAGAAGACCCCTAAGGTCTCACTGACCAAGCAGCTCTTTATCCAATTTTTGATGGATGTCTTTCA
>CABKMC010000110.1 GCA_902373455.1 uncultured Streptococcus sp. | reverse complement strand
ACGATTCCATGCTCTTTGATGAACTGATGGAAATTTTCTTCCTGCTCAGCGGTTTCGACCTCGATTTCTAATTCATAATCTTCAGTGTCTAGATAGAGACTGTGGTCTAGTGCCACCAATCCTGCAGCTGTTTCTTTTTCGAATCGTTCTGTTGTAAGGCTTCCCCAGACAGCGAGTTGCTCAACAGAGATTTCTTTAGAGATTAAGAGGTTTTTGATTTCTCCGTCAGGAAACTGTTGGTGTTGAAGGATCGCCTCGGTTTCTTCTGGGCTGAGGTTTTGATTGTACTCAAAATGGCCAACTGCTTCAGGGACTTTGAGAGTCAACTCAGCTTGATCTGTGAAAGTACGCACCCGCAAGGCCATTTTTTCCTTACGGATGAGCTGGTCGGGGGTATCGATATAGTGATTGGTTTGGACAACCAATTCTGTATCAGCAAAAAGTGGAAGGAGGGATTGGTATTCCTCCTTGTCTAGCAAGGTTTTGTATTCAATTTCTAAATGGTTCATTTTGTAGTCCTTTGCTTTTTTTCGAAAGCGATTCATGATATAATAAGAGATGTGTTTATTGTATACAAAAATGGTTCAGATTACAAGGTGGTAGGATGGCAATTGATTGGGAAAACTTCTTAGATCCATATATCCAAGCAGTTGGGGAATTAAAAATCAAACTGCGTGGGATTCGTAAGCAATATCGTAAGCAGCAAAAGCATTCTCCAATTGAGTTTGTCACAGGTCGGGTCAAGCCGATTGAGAGCATCCGTGAAAAGATGATCCGAAGAAATATTTCTGAAGAAAATCTGGCTCAGGATATGCAAGATATTGCTGGCCTTCGCATCATGGTCCAGTTTGTGGACGATGTGGATGAGATCCTAGAGGTTCTGAGACAACGGCAGGATATGCGCGTGGTTCAAGAGCGAGACTACATCCGCCACAAAAAATCAAGTGGCTACCGGAGTTACCACGTCGTGGTCGAGTATCCGGTCGATACCATTGATGGAAATGAAACGATCTTAGCAGAGATTCAAATTCGGACCTTGTCCATGAATTTTTGGGCAACCATTGAACACTCGCTCAATTATAAATATAAAGGAGACTTTCCAGACGAGATCAAAAAACGCTTAGAGACGACAGCAAACCTGGCCTATCTCTTGGATGAAGAGATGGGGGCAATTCGGGATGCGATTCAGGAGGCTCAAGCCCTGTTTGATCCACTTCATCGTAAGTTAAATGATGGCGTTGGAAATAGTGATGACACAGATGAAGACTACAGGTAAAAAAGTATCCATTATTCGCAATCGCAAGCGTCAAAGTGAAGAGGTTTTTCAGCAGTTGCGAAATAAGCTTCGGAAAAATAATTTTATTTTGACGGAGAAGCACCCGGATATTGTGATTTCAATTGGTGGCGATGGGATGTTGCTATCGGCCTTTCACAAGTATGAACACCAGTTGGATCGGGTGCGATTTGTTGGCGTCCATACCGGACACTTAGGATTCTATACAGATTACTTAGACAGTGAAATCGATAAGCTGGTTGAGAATTTAAAATATGATACAGGTGCCAAGGTTTCTTACCCTATTTTGAATGTCAAGATTACTTTTGATAATGGGGAAACCCGTACTATGAGAGCGTTGAACGAAGCGACGATTAAGAGAAGCGACCGGACCATGGTTGCCGATCTCACGATTAATGGAGTGGATTTTGAGCGTTTCAGAGGAGACGGGATTACCGTTTCGACTCCGACAGGAAGTACGGCTTACAACAAATCCTTGGGAGGAGCAGTCCTTCACCCGACTATTGAAGCGTTGCAGATCGCTGAGATTGCTAGTCTCAACAACCGTGTTTATCGTACCTTGGGTTCTTCTGTCATTGTCCCTAAAAAAGATAAGATCGAGATTACACCGACAAGACCGGGCTTTCACATTATCTCTGTCGACAATTCAACCTATTCTTACCGTAATATTGCAAAGGTAGAATATCAGATTGACAACCATAAGATTAATTTTGTGGCAAGTTCCAGTCACACCAGCTTCTGGAATCGGGTCAAGGATGCCTTTATCGGAGATGATAGAGAATGAGATTTGAATTCATTGTCGATGAGCATGTCAAGGTTAAGACCTTCCTGAAAAAACACGAGGTTTCTAAGGGCCTCTTAGCAAAGATTAAGTTTCGTGGTGGCCAGATCCTTGTCAATGGACGTCCGGAGAATGCGATTTATTTGTTGGATATTGGGGATCGCTTGGTCATTGATATTCCGGCAGAAGAAGGTTTTGAAACCTTAAAACCTATGGATCGGCCTTTGGATATTTTGTTTGAAGATGATCATTTTTTGGTCTTAAACAAACCCTTTGGCATTGCTTCTATTCCAAGTGCGATTCATTCCAATACCTTAGCCAATTTTGTAAAAGGCTACTATGTGAAGCAGGGCTACGAGAACCAGCAGGTTCACATTGTCACTCGCTTGGATAAGGATACAAGTGGCGTCATGCTCTTTGCCAAACATGGCTATGCCCATGCCCGCTTGGATAAGCAATTGCAGTCTAAAACGATTCAGAAACGCTATTATGCCTTGGTCAAGGGATCTGGGAAGCTTGATCCTGTCGGAGAGATTATTGCTCCAATTGCGCGTGATGAAGATTCAATTATCACCCGAAAGGTAGCTAAAGGTGGCAAGTATGCTCATACAAGCTACCAGGTTGTTCAATCTTTTGGTGATATTCACCTAGTGGATATTCAGTTACACACAGGTCGAACCCACCAGATCCGCGTTCATTTTTCCCATATTGGTTTTCCGCTCTTGGGAGATGATCTCTATGGCGGAAGTTTAGAAGACGGCATTGAGCGCCAAGCCCTTCATTGTCATCGTCTATCCTATTATCATCCATTTCTAGAGGAAGAATTGGTCATAGAAAGTCCACTGCCTCCAGATTTCCAAGCTGTATTAACACAGCTTCAAACTAGTTATTAATTATTAAAAGGAGTAAAACTCATGGAAGTTTTCGAAAATCTCAAAGCCAACCTCGTTGGTAAGAATGCACGTATTGTATTACCAGAAGGTGAAGAACCTCGTATCCTCCAAGCGACAAAACGCATTGTGAACGAGACAGAAGTAACCCCTGTCTTGCTTGGTAATCCAGATAAAATTCGGATTTATCTTGAAATCGAAGGGGTTTTGGATGGATATGAAGTCATCGATCCTCATTCTTATCCAGGTTTTGAAGAAATGGTAGCTTCCTTAGTAGAACGTCGTAAGGGCAAAATGACAGAAGAAGAAGCGCGTCAAGTTTTGAAAGACGACGTTAACTATTTTGGTGTCATGTTGGTGCACATGGGAATTGTTGATGGGATGGTATCTGGTGCGATTCACTCAACAGCCGCAACTGTTCGTCCGGCTCTTCAAATTATCAAAACTCGTCCAAATGTAAAACGGACTTCAGGGGCTTTCCTTATGGTTCGTGGATCTGAACGCTACTTGTTTGGGGACTGTGCCATCAATATCAATCCAGATGCTGAAGGATTAGCCGAAATTGCCATCAACTCAGCTATTACCGCCAAGATGTTTGGCATTGATCCAAAAATTGCTATGTTGAGCTATTCAACAAAAGGATCTGGTTTCGGTGAAAGTGTTGATAAGGTTGTCGAAGCGACTAAGCTTGCTCATGAACTTCGTCCAGACCTTGAAATTGACGGGGAATTGCAATTTGACGCAGCCTTTGTCCCTGCGACTGCAGCCTTGAAGGCTCCAGGAAGCAAGGTAGCAGGTCAAGCCAATGTCTTTATCTTCCCTGGTATTGAAGCAGGTAACATTGGATACAAGATGGCAGAACGTCTTGGTGGCTTTGCAGCGGTAGGTCCAGTATTGCAAGGGTTGAACAAACCAGTCAATGACCTCTCTCGTGGATGTAATGCAGATGACGTCTATAAATTAACCTTGATTACGGCTGCTCAAGCTGTGGAGCAATAAGAAATAAATTTAGAGCGTGGGACAGAAATTGGTAATTCGTTAGAATTCGATTTCGTCGTCCCACCTCCGCACAGTTGAGTAGGGCTGTAAAAGCTGATGAAATCAGTGTAGTAGAGCCCACTCAACCACTGCGTCTTGCTCGACAATCCAAAGATAATTAAGAGGCTAGGACTTTTGTCCCAGCCTCTTTTTCTTTATAAAATCAGAATTTCTAAACTCTAACTCATTCTATGGTATACTAGGAATATGTTAGATTTAAAAGATTACGGGATTACCATGTGGGAGGAGGAAAAAATTGCTTCCTTCCGAGAAAAGTTATTAGCCTGGTATGATGCCCATAAACGGGATCTCCCCTGGAGAAGGGCCCAGGATCCTTATAAAATTTGGATCTCAGAGATTATGCTCCAGCAGACACGTGTCGATACGGTGATTCCTTATTATGAGCGTTTTTTAGACTGGTTTCCGACGGTAGCTGAATTGGCTCAAGCTTCTGAAGAAAAACTCTTAAAAGCTTGGGAAGGCTTGGGGTATTACTCACGTGTCCGCAACATGCAGAAAGCTGCCCAGC
>CABKMC010000109.1 GCA_902373455.1 uncultured Streptococcus sp. | reverse complement strand
ACTATAACCTGATGACTAGTGATCTAATGTTGTCATAAAATCAAACAGATAGTATCTTTATTAGGAGAAAAAAATGAGTATTGAAAATATTACACTCTTTTCGGAACTGCATGCTGAACCAAGTTGGCTGCAAGATTTACGAAAACAAGCTTTTGACAAGATCGATCAGTTGGAATTACCAGCGATTGAACGCGTCAAATTCCACCGTTGGAATCTTGGGGACGGGACGATCACAGAAAGCGAGGCTTCTGCCAATGTTCCAGATTTTACAGCCCTTGATTCAAATTTAAAATTAGTCCAAGTTGGAACTCAGACTGTTTTTGAACAGGTGCCACAAGCCTTGGCAGACCAAGGGGTCCTCTTCACAGATTTCCATTCTGCCTTAGAAGAAATTCCGCAGGTGGTGGAAGACTACTTTATGTCTTCGGTCAAATACGATGATGACAAACTAGCAGCTTACCACACAGCATATTTTAATAGTGGGGCTGTCCTCTATATTCCAGATAACGTCGAAATTTCAGAACCAATCGAAGGCATTTTCTATCAGGATAGTGATAGTGATGTACCTTTTAACAAACACATTTTGATTATCGCTGGTAAAAACAGTAAGTTCAGCTATTTGGAACGCTTGGAATCAAAAGGTGATGGCACAGCAAAAGCAACTGCTAATGTGACGGTTGAAGTGATCGCCCGCTCAGGTGCTCAAGTGAAATTTGCGGCGATTGACCGCCTGGGTGAAAATGTCACAGCCTACATCAGTCGCCGTGGGAAACTAGGACAGGATGCCAGCATTGATTGGGCCATTGGTGTCATGAATGAAGGCAATGTTGTTGCAGACTTTGACAGTGACTTGGTTGGAAATGGAAGTCACGCTGATTTGAAGGTCGTTGCCTTATCAAGTGGTCGTCAGGTGCAAGGGATTGACACGCGCGTGACCAACTTTGGTTGTAACTCAATCGGAAATATCCTGCAACACGGTGTCATTCTTGAAAAAGGAACCTTGACCTTCAATGGAATCGGTCATATTATCAAGGGTGCTAAAGGAGCAGATGCCCAGCAAGAAAGCCGTGTCTTGATGTTATCGGATCAAGCGCGTTCAGATGCTAACCCAATCCTCTTGATTGATGAAAATGACGTTACAGCAGGTCATGCAGCATCGATCGGTCAAGTGGATCCAGAAGATATGTATTACCTCATGAGTCGTGGTCTGGATCAACACACGGCAGAACGCTTAGTGGTGCGTGGTTTCTTGGGATCTGTTATTGTTGAAATCCCAGTTAAAGAAGTGCGTGATGAAATGATTGCCACCATTGAAGAAAAGTTATCTCAACGCTAAGGAGAAACAATGCTAGATAAAAATACGATTGCTCAAGATTTTCCCATTCTCGATCAATTCGTCCACGATGAGCCTTTGGTTTATCTAGATAATGCAGCGACGACGCAAAAACCTAAAAGTGTTCTCGAAGCAGTCAATCACTATTATTTGCAAGATAATGCCAATGTCCACCGTGGCGTTCATACCTTGGCTGAACGATCGACAGCAGCTTATGAGAAAGCGCGTGAGAAAGTTCGAAAATTCATCAATGCTTCATCAACCAAGGAAGTGCTCTTTACAAGAGGGACAACGACGGGACTCAACTGGGTAGCGCGCTATGCAGAAGAAGTCCTAAAAGAAGGGGACGAAGTTCTGATTTCCATCATGGAACATCACTCCAATATCATCCCTTGGCAGCAAGCCTGCAAGAAAACAGGAGCAAAACTGGTCTATGTCTATCTAAAAGATGGCTTACTGGATATGCAGGACTTAAAGAGCAAGCTTAGTGAGAAGACAAAATTTGTCTCCATCACCCATGCTTCCAATGTCTTAGGGGTGGTCAATCCGGTCAAGGAAATTGCTCAATTAGCTCATGAAGTTGGAGCGATGATGGTCGTAGATGGGGCTCAATCAACCCCTCATATGGCTATTGATGTACAAGACTTAGATGCGGATTTCTTTGCTTTTTCTGGCCATAAGATGGCTGCACCAACAGGGATTGGTGTCCTCTATGGGAAGGAAGAAATCTTAGAGCAAATGTCTCCGATCGAGTTTGGGGGCGAGATGATTGACTTTGTCTACGAGCAATCTGCTTCTTGGAAGGAATTGCCTTGGAAATTTGAAGCTGGAACACCTAATATGGCTGGTGCAATTGGTCTTGGTGCAGCGATCGATTACTTAGAGGGGTTGGGAATGGATCAAATAGAAGCGCATGAGCATGAATTGATTGCCTATGTGTTTCCAAAATTACAGGCTATCGAAGGCTTGACGATCTATGGTTCCCAAGACTTAGCCCAACGTTCTGGTGTGATTTCTTTTAATCTTGGAGACCTCCATCCGCATGATTTGGCAACTGCTCTAGATTACGAAGGGATTGCCGTTCGTGCAGGTCACCACTGTGCACAACCCTTGCTTCAATATTTACAAGTTCCGGCAACAACGAGAGCAAGTTTTTATCTCTACAACACCAAAGCGGACTGCGATAAATTAATTGAGGCATTGGTAAAAGCAAAGGAGTTTTTCAATGGCACTTTCTAAATTAGATTCGCTGTACATGGCGGTCGTAGCTGACCATTCAAAACACCCCCACCACCAAGGACAGATTCAAGATGTTGATCAGATCCAACTCAACAATCCAACTTGTGGAGATGTGATCCAGTTAAGTGTAAAATTTGATGAAAATGATAGGGTCCAAGATATTGCCTTTGTCAATTCAGGCTGTACCATTTCAACAGCTTCGGCTAGTATGATGACAGATGCTGTAATGGGAAAAACAAAAGAGGAAGTTGAAGAATTAGCACAGGTCTTTTCAGAAATGGTCCAAGGTCAATCAGATCCCCGTCAAGAGGAACTGGGTGACGCAGCCTTCTTATCTGGAGTCTCTAAATTCCCACAACGGATTAAATGTGCGACCCTCTCCTGGAATGCTCTTAAAAAAGCGATCGAACGTAGCAAATAATTAGAAGAAGAAACAGAGAAAGAAAGGAAATTATGGCTGAAGAAAGAGTCGAACCGAAACCAATTGATCTCGGTGAATATAAATTTGGATTTCACGATGACGTTCAACCTATTCTCTCTACCGGAAAAGGACTGAATGAAGCGGTTATTCGTGAATTGTCTGCAGCAAAAAATGAACCAGAATGGATGTTAGAATTCCGTTTGAAATCTTTTGAAACCTTCAAAAAGATGCCTATGCAAACCTGGGGTGCAGATCTATCAGAGATTGACTTTGATGATTTGATCTATTATCAAAAACCTTCAGATAAACCTGCCCGTTCATGGGATGAAGTTCCAGAGAAAATCAAGGAAACCTTTGAGCGTATCGGGATTCCTGAAGCTGAACGTGCCTACTTAGCGGGGGCTTCTGCCCAGTATGAATCAGAAGTGGTTTATCACAATATGAAAGAAGAGTTTGAAAAGTTGGGGATTATCTTTACCGATACGGATTCTGCCCTAAAAGAATATCCTGACCTTTTCAAACAGTATTTTGCGAAGTTAGTACCACCAACGGACAACAAATTGGCTGCCCTCAACTCAGCGGTCTGGTCTGGTGGGACCTTCATTTATGTACCAAAAGGCGTAAAAGTAGACGTCCCCCTTCAAACTTACTTCCGTATCAACAATGAAAATACAGGTCAGTTTGAGCGTACCTTGATTATCGTGGATGAGGGAGCAAGTGTTCACTATGTAGAAGGCTGTACAGCACCGACCTATTCAAGCAATAGCCTCCATGCTGCGATTGTTGAGATCTTTGCCTTAGATGGTGCTTATATGCGTTACACGACCATCCAAAACTGGTCAGACAATGTCTACAACTTGGTCACCAAGCGGGCCAAAGCTCAAAAAGATGCCACAGTTGAGTGGATCGACGGGAACTTAGGAGCCAAGACAACCATGAAGTACCCATCTGTTTATCTGGATGGAGAAGGAGCGCGTGGGACCATGTTGTCCATTGCCTTTGCGAATGCAGGTCAACACCAAGATACAGGTGCCAAGATGATCCACAATGCCCCTCACACTAGCTCGTCTATCGTATCCAAATCCATCGCGAAAGGTGGCGGAAAGGTAGACTACCGTGGACAAGTAACCTTTAACAAAAATTCCAAGAAATCAGTTTCTCATATTGAGTGCGATACCATTATTATGGATGATTTGTCAGCATCAGATACCATTCCATTTAATGAAATTCACAACTCACAAGTTGCTTTGGAGCACGAAGCTAAGGTTTCAAAAATCTCAGAAGAACAACTGTATTATTTGATGAGTCGTGGTTTGTCTGAATCAGAAGCGACAGAAATGATTGTCATGGGATTTGTAGAGCCCTTTACAAAAGAACTTCCAATGGAATATGCCGTTGAGTTAAACCGACTCATTAGCTACGAAATGGAAGGATCTGTAGGATAATTCATTTTCATCAATCAAAAATCACAATGGACCTGACTCCATTGTGATTTTTTTGCTTATAATTTTTCGTTGACATAACGGACGAATTCATTCCACCAAACCTTTAAGAAAAAGCTTTTCTCAATGGTTCTTCCTGCTACCAT
>CABKMC010000108.1 GCA_902373455.1 uncultured Streptococcus sp. | reverse complement strand
TTAAACATCTTGATTAAATTAGCTTTGGGCTTGATTTCCTTGGTATTTGTCATCAATGTGACCGGGAAAGGAAACTTAGCACCAAATTCTGCAGTAGACCAGATACAGAACTTTGTTCTTGGGGGAATTATTGGTGGGGTCATCTACAATAGCTCCATTACCATTCTTCAATACATTGTGATTCTCTTGATGTGGACCATTTTGATCTTACTCTTAAAATGGCTCAATACCAATGTCCGTTTTATGAAGCACTTGATCGATGGCAAACCAACTGTCATTATCAAAAATGGGAAGCTTGATCCGGAAGCTTGTCGATCCAAGGGACTTTCTGCTTCAGACGTTGCCTTGAAATTGCGTTCACAAGGAATTTTCCAATTAAAGGGAGTGAAACGAGCTGTCATTGAACAAAACGGTCAAATGATCGTTGTCCGTGCGGGGGATGAAAATCCTAAATACCCAATCATTACGGATGGTGTGGTTCAGCTTGAAATTTTGGAAACAATTGGGAAAAGTGAAGAGTGGTTGCTAGCTGAATTGGAAAAAGAAGGCTATGACAACGTTTTGGATATTTTCATTGCTGAGTATGACAAAGGAAAAATCAATGTTGTGACTTATTAGAAAAAAAGATTGGGCGAGCATGTCCAATCTTTTTTCTTCATAAAATTCCAGGAAAGGTCCCTTCCTTTTCTTGAGATACTCTTGGAAAAATAGTAAAATGGAAAGTAAGTGTTGATTAGAAAAGAAGGATAGAACATTTCATGAAGAAGAAAATACGGAAGTTTGAGAATCATTCGATCACACGCAGACTCTACCTGCTGTTTAGTTTGATTTGCCTTCTTTTTTTGGTTCTGATTGCCCGACTTGGCTATATGCAGATCTCTCACCAAGCTTACTATACGGATAAATTGGCAAAAGCTACCAAAAAGACGGTCAAACAAGGGAGTGTGCGAGGGCAAATCTATGATGCTTCTGGTAAGCCCTTGGTGGAAAATGTGGGAAAACAAGTCTTGACCTTTACGCGGGATCGTAAAATGACGGCCCAAGAAATGCGAGAGACAGCTGGAAAACTCTTGCAGTATGTCGATGTAGAAAATCCTCAAGTGACCGAACGGCAAGAAGAGGATTACTATCTAGCCAATACAAAAGTCTACCAAGAGGTCGTAGAGCACCTGCCTGAGAAAAAGAAATTTGATACTGATGGCAATCGTCTACCAGAAGCTAAAATCTATCAAGCGGCAGTGGACAGTATTGACCCTTCAAAACTCGGTTACACAGATGATGAGAAAAAGATTATCTATCTTTATAGCCAAATGAATGCTGTGGAGAATTTTGCGACGGGGATTATTTCGACGCAAACACTAGGAGCTGAGCAGATTGCGACCATCGCGGCTGACAGTCAGGACCTTCCTGGAATTGCGATCACGACCAGCTGGGACCGCAAGGTTTTGGATACTCCTTTAGCTTCTATCATCGGAACGGTTTCGACTGAGCAGGCAGGACTTCCAGCAGAAGAAGTCGAGGAATATGTCAAAAAAGGTTATGCCCTCAATGACCGGGTTGGAACGTCTTATCTCGAAAAGGAATACGAAAACGTCCTTCAAGGAAAACGCAGTGAAAAAGAAATTCTCCTGGATAAAAATGGCAACATGGATAAAGTGGTAGACATTTCAAAAGGAGCTAAGGGGGAAAACCTCAAGCTCTCGATTGACTTGGATTTCCAAAAAGGGGTGGAAGATATTCTCCGCTCTGCCTTTAGCGCAGAGTTGCAAGCTGGAAATGCGACCTACTCCGAAGGTGTCTATGCTGTAGCCCTTGAGCCTGATACAGGGAAAGTCCTTGCCATGGCAGGGATCAAACACCAGGCTGGTAGTCAAGATTTATCAACCGATGCTTTGGGAACAGTCACCAATGTTTTCGTCCCAGGATCGGTCGTTAAAGGAGCAACCTTGACTTCAGGATGGGAAAATGGTGCCATTTCCGGCAATCAGGTACTGACCGATCAGCCCATTGTTTTTGCAGGATCAACGCCGATTAACTCTTGGTTTACTCAATACGGTAGTCGCTCCATCAATGCAGTAGAAGCTTTGGAATACTCTTCTAATACCTATATGGTCCAAATTGCCCTTAAGATGATGGGACAACCCTACACTCCAAATATGACCTTACAAGTGGATCAAGTGGACCCTGCTATGAAAAAACTGCGTTCTACTTTTGCAGAGTACGGTCTTGGAACGTCAACGGGGATTGACCTTCCCAATGAATCGACCGGTTTTATCCCGAAAGAGTATACAGTCGGTAATTATTTGACCAATGCCTTTGGCCAGTTTGACAACTACACCCCTATGCAATTGGCTCAGTATGCGGCAACCGTTGCAAATGATGGGAAGCGGGTGAGTCCTCATGTCGTCGAAGGCATCTATGACAATAATGATCAAGGTGGCCTCGGTCAGTTGAAAAAAGCGATCGAAGCCAAGGAGCTCAATCAAGTCCATATCTCAGCGGAGGACATGGCTTTGATCAAGCAAGGGTTTTACCAAGTGGCCAATGGTACGAGTGGGTTGACGACAGGAAAAACCGTTGGTCGTGGGGCCAGTGTGCCCATCAGTGCAAAGACTGGTACAGCTGAAACCACTGTCGATGGAGGCAAACAAGCCATTAATACTAATGTGGTGGCGTATGCACCATCGAATAATCCAAAGATTGCGGTAGCGGTGGTCTTTCCACATAATACCAATCTACAGGCGACGGTTAGTCATTCCATTACGCGTGACATTATTAACTTATACAATCAGAAACACCCCATGAATTAGAAAGGAAACTATGCTTTATCCAGCACCTATTGCAAAATTAATTGACAGCTATTCGAAGTTGCCAGGAATTGGGATCAAAACAGCGACCCGTCTGGCTTTTTACACCATTGGTATGTCAGATGATGATGTGAATGAATTTGCCAAAAACTTACTGAATGCCAAGCGTGAGCTAGGGTATTGCAGTATTTGTGGCAATTTAACCGATGAAGAAACCTGCGAGATTTGTCGAGATGAAACGCGGGATCCATCCCTCATACTTGTTGTAGAAGATAGCCGGGATGTATCTGCTATGGAAAATATCCAGGAATACCATGGCCGTTACCATGTCTTGCATGGCTTGATCTCGCCCATGAATGGCGTGGGACCCGATGATATCAATCTCAAGAGTTTGATTAGTCGCTTGATGGATGGAACAGTCACAGAGGTCATTGTTGCGACCAATGCGACGGCAGACGGGGAAGCGACATCTATGTATATCTCGCGTGTGCTCAAGCCAGCAGGGATCAAAGTGACTCGTTTGGCACGGGGGCTAGCAGTTGGAGCCGATATCGAGTATGCGGACGAAGTGACCTTGCTTCGCGCGATTGAAAATCGGACAGAATTATAAGAGAAGTTCTTTCGAAAGGGCTATCATTGTGGTATACTATCAAGTGAGAAATCAAGGGAACAATTAGGGAGAAACTATGAGTAAACAAGACTTAATCCTGTTGTATGGTGGACGTAGTGCAGAACGTGAAGTATCTGTTCTTTCAGCAGAAAGCGTGATGCGCGCGATTGATTACCAAGCATTTTCGGTTCAAACCTACTTTATTACGCAGTCAGGAGACTTCATCCAGACGCAAGCTTTTGAAGAGAAACCAGCGGATGATGAGAAATTGATGACCAACGATACAGTGGACTGGTCTAAAAAAGTCGCACCATCAGCGATTTACAAGGAAGGAGCAGTGGTCTTTCCAGTGCTTCATGGACCGATGGGTGAAGATGGTTCCATCCAAGGCTTCTTAGAAGTCTTGAAAATGCCTTATGTTGGCTGTGGCATCTTGGCTTCTAGTGTCGCGATGGACAAGATCACGACCAAGCGGGTTTTGGAATCTGCAGGGATTCCACAAGTTCCTTATGTAGCTGTAGTGGAAGGCGATGACTTGGAGGAGAAAATTGCTGCAATTGAAGCGACTCTCTCTTATCCAGTCTTTACCAAACCGTCCAATATGGGATCTAGTGTTGGGATTTCAAAATCTGAAAACCAAACAGAACTTCGGACTGCTCTCGAATTGGCCTTCAAATACGATAGCCGTGTCTTAGTAGAACAAGGGGTCAATGCGCGTGAGATCGAAGTTGGGCTCCTTGGAAACTATGATGTGAAAAGTACCTTGCCAGGTGAAGTTGTCAAAGATGTTGCCTTCTATGATTATGATGCCAAATACATCGACAACAAAATTACCATGGCCATTCCAGCTCAATTGGACCCTGAGGTTGTGAAAACCATGCGGACCAACGCAGAAAAAGCCTTTCGTGCGATCGGTGGTTTGGGCTTAGCTCGCTGTGATTTCTTCTATACTGATAAAGGAGAGATCTTCTTAAATGAGCTCAATACTATGCCAGGCTTTACCCAATGGTCTATGTATCCCTTGCTTTGGGACAATATGGGTCTCAACTATACAGATTTGATCACCAAGTTAGTAGAGCTTGGAAAAGAAGTCTTCCAAAAACACGAAGCGCATTTGTTATAAGAAAAGAGAGAGTGGGACAGAAATCGGTAATTCGTTAGAATTCGATTTCGTCGTCCCACCT
>CABKMC010000107.1 GCA_902373455.1 uncultured Streptococcus sp. | reverse complement strand
CCCTTAATCTACAAACTCAAATTCAAATTTACCGATCCGGACGATATCGCCATCTTTTGCCCCACGTGCACGGAGAGCTTCATCAACACCCATTCCACGCAGTTGACGAGCAAATTTCATGACTGCTTCATCCCGATCGAAATTCGTCATATTAAAGAGTTTTTCAAGTTTTTCACCAGACAAGACCCAAGCGGCATCGTCATCACGACTGATGTCAAAGGCTGGCTGGTCTTCATCAAACCCATAGTAGACTTCTTCTTGGGCCATGTCGTCTTCTGAATACAAGAGGAATTCTGGTGTTTTGTCTAACAATTCTGCCGTTGCATCTAACAAATTGTCTAAACCTTGATGCGCCAAACTAGAGATCGGGAAGATCTGTGGCAATTCATCAAACTCATCGTAATTGGCTGCCAATTTCTTCTTGAACTCTTTCAAGTTTTCTTGGCTCTCCGGCATGTCCATCTTATTCGCCACGATAATCTGAGGACGTTCCATCAAGCGAAGATTATAGGTTTCAAGCTCTTTATTGATTTGAACATAATCTTCATAAGGGTCGCGTCCTTCACTGGCAGACATATCAATAACATGCAAGATAACACGGGTACGCTCAATGTGACGAAGGAACTGGGTTCCTAGTCCAACACCTTGGCTAGCCCCTTCAATCAATCCAGGGAGGTCTGCTACGGCAAAGGATTCCCCAGATGGAGTCCGAACCATTCCCAAATTTGGAACGATGGTTGTGAAATGATAAGCCCCAATTTTTGGTTTGGCTGAAGTGATGACACTGAGAAGGGTCGATTTCCCAACAGAAGGGAAGCCAACCAAACCAACATCTGCCAAGACCTTCAGTTCTAACTCTAATTCACGTTCCTGACCAGGCTCTCCATTTTCAGAAATCTCTGGTGCTGGATTTTTAGGAGTGGCAAAACGAATATTTCCACGCCCTCCTCGGCCACCGTGTGCAACGATGTACTCTTGTCCATTTTCAACTAGGTCAGTAATGACCTTGCCCGTTTCAGCATCTCGGACGGTCGTTCCTTGGGGAACTCGTACATAGAGATCTTCTGCTCCCCGTCCGTGCATCCCTTTGGTCATTCCTTTTTCCCCATTTTGGGCTTTGAAATGCCGATTATAACGGAAGTCCATCAAGGTGCGCAAGCCTTCGTCTACTACGAAGATGACATTGCCACCACGACCTCCATCACCCCCCCAAGGTCCGCCATTAGGGACATATTTTTCACGGCGAAAGGCCACCATGCCATCACCGCCATTTCCAGCCTTGACCTTAATCTTGGCTGTATCTAAAAACATACTCATAAATAGATGATTTCCTTTATTTCTGCGTGCGTCTTAATAAGAAAGAGCACCAATTGCGGTTGCAAAGATTGCACCAACCGTTACAATCAACATAATCACAATAACCACCATCGTGATCATTTCAAATGGTGTTTTTTTACGTTTTCCGTTATCTCCAAAAGCCACTGCTAATACCTCGATTACTATAAATTCATTAGCCCTATTTTACCACGAAATAGGGGATTTTTCAAATCGAGCCTACACAAAAAGACCAGACAAACGTCTGATCTTTTATGGATAGATTTAGGAATCTTTTCTTAATCGTAAAATACTAACAGAAAGAACCGCCAGTAAGACACCCATGACAAGAACAACCGGTGTCATCTTCTCACCTGTACTTGGAAGAACTTTTTTCTTACCAGGTTTTGGAGCTTCTTCTTCTTTGACAGAAGTTGATGAATAGCTAGAACTTGATGAAGATGATGAGGTTGATGATTTTGGATCTGGATTCGGACTTGGTTTTGGATCTGGTTGTGGTTTAGATGGCTCTGGATCTGGTTTTGGATCCGGTTGCGGTTTAGATGGCTCTGGATCCGGTTGTGGTTTAGATGGCTCTGGATTTGGGGTCGGAGGGGTTTGGTCTTTCTCACCCAATCCTTCGCCAGATCCTGATTCTAATCTCACTTCGCGGGTTAAGCTACGAGGTGCTGGGAAATTGGTTGCTGTCCATGTTAACGCGTTATGAACAAGATCACCTACTTTTGTACCAGGAGCTACTTTGGTCGAATATTCGATATACATTGGCCAGTTGTAGTTATCTCCAAAATTAATGGTAAAGCCAGTAATTTTGCCATCTGCATTCTTTTCAAAAACCGCTTTTTTAGTAAAGTTATCAAGAACTGGAAGATTTAAAATCTGCGCTTCATTCTTAATGCCACCTTCTACAGGATTATATCGAACAGCACGCAAGCTACCTTCAACTAGAGTTAAACCATCTCCAAATTTGTCTTTAATGACCATTCCACGGAGGATATCTTGACGAGCATTTAAGAGAATACGCCATTTGACAATGGTCGGATCAGACTTATCTTGGTAGCCATATTTCATCTCATAGTCTCCAGCTTCCCCATCTGTTTTTTCATAATTCAATGAAAAATCCGTATTTCCAAGTTTAAATTGGATTGGGGATGTTTTAGTGACCACTGCGGAATCTACTTTTACATCAAAATGCAAGGCAACTCGTTTATTGAGTGGATGAGATACGAAATAATCATTAAAGGTAACGGTCACTGTTTTCTTACCTGTATCAACGACAGCTTTCCCCACAGTTTGACCATTGGATTGGCCTTCCTCAAGAACATTGAATTCCAATGCTGTGTAGAGGGTTAATTCTTTTGGTAAGCTAAGTGTTAAGGTATCACCAGCTTGAATGGCTTGCGAATCAGGGAAGGTCAAAGAAATGCTTGCTGACAATTTTTCATTCGTCAACACCTTGCTGCCATTCGTTAAAGGATTGCCATCTTTCGTTAAACTTGCTGTCTGTGTATAAGATGAGACTTCTGCGGCCTGAATTGTTTTAGTCAAACCAGCTGTGAATAGAATCGTTAGCACTAAGACAAGTGACCATACAATTTGACGGACCTGTTTCATAATTTCCTCCTCTGCTCGCCCGTTTGCGAGCTATTTTTATAGATTTAAAGACCAATTTCTGCTTGGACAACTGCAGCAATGGTATCCACATAGGAGTCTACTTCTTCATGGGTTGGTGCTTCTGCCATGACACGAAGGAGGGGTTCGGTTCCACTTGGACGCACAAGGATACGACCATTTCCTGCCATTTCCGCTTCCATTTTTTCAATGATTTCACGAATAGCAGGCACTTCCATCGCCTTGTCTTTCATGCTATTTTCAACCCGGATATTGACAAGCTTTTGTGGGTAAATCGTAACTTCAGCAGCCAATTCAGATAATTTCTTACCAGTTTCTTGCATGATTTTGGTTAATTGAACGCCTGTTAATTGGCCATCCCCAGTCGTGTTGTAATCCATGATGACTACATGACCGGACTGTTCCCCACCAAGGTTATACCCAGATTTGCGCATTTCTTCGACCACATAACGGTCTCCAACAGCTGTGATTTCTTTTTGAATCCCCTTCGCATCTAATGCCTTGTGGAAACCGAGATTGGACATGACGGTTGTAACGATCGTATTTTTTTCAAGCAAGCCCTTGCTTGAAAGATACGAACCGATGATGTACATGATCTTATCCCCGTCTACGATTTCTCCATTTTCATCCACTGCAATCAAGCGATCACTATCTCCGTCAAAGGCAAGACCAATCGCTGCACCTACTTCTTTCACTTTCTCTTGCAAGTGTTCTGGGTGAGTAGAGCCAACCCCATCATTGATGTTCAAACCATCTGGGTTTTCACCGATGACGGTCAATTGAGCTCCTAAATCTGCAAAGATTTGACGAGCACTGGTAGAGGCTGCACCATTTGCTGTATCTAAGACCACGTGCATGCCCTCGAGTTGGACACCTGTCGATACAAGGAATTCTTGATACTTACGCAAGCCTTCTGGATATTCCATGACCGTTCCTAAACCTTGCGCACTTGGACGTGGAAGGGTATCTTCAGCGGCATCAAGCAAGGCTTCAATTTCAAGCTCGCGATCATCATCCAATTTGAAACCATCACCACCAAAGAATTTGATTCCATTGTCCAAGGATGGATTGTGGCTAGCAGAAATCATAACGCCGGCGCTGGCTTTTTCCGTACGAACCAGATAGGCAACACCTGGCGTTGCAATCACACCCAACTTATAAACGCGAATCCCAACTGATAAGAGACCAGCGATCAAAGCATGCTCCAGCATTTCACCAGAAATACGCGTATCACGTCCAACAAACACCAAAGGTGTTTCTTCTTCATGTTGGCTCAACACGTAACCACCGAAACGACCCAACTTAAAGGCTAATTCTGGCGTTAATTCTACATTTGCTTCTCCACGGACACCGTCCGTTCCAAAATATTTACCCATTTTTGATTACCTTTTTACTTTCTAATCACTTGAACTGGAAGAGGTCGACGACGAACTGCTAGAACTTGACGTAGACGAGCTACTCTTTGTGGTCACTTGTATCCGTGTTTCACTCGGATTAACCAAGCCTGGTAGAATATTTCCTTGAGCATCCACTGCATTTAAGGAAATGGTTCCACTATAATTTCCACTGATGATCTCACTGGATGGGAAGACTGCTTGGACATGATCAATACGACTTAAGGTTTCTTGATCACTCGTCACTTCCACCTTAGTTTTTTCAAGAGAAATATCCGCTGT
>CABKMC010000106.1 GCA_902373455.1 uncultured Streptococcus sp. | reverse complement strand
TTTCTGAACGTCCCGAAGCCCTAACCGCTGAGTCCGCTAATTCAAAATTTAAGATGATCCAATTCAAAAAAGGATTTGAAGTTGGAGAAGAAGATGCGACCATCGCTATCGGGATGAAGAAGGGTGATACTAGACTTGACCAAGTAAATGCCGCACTAGCTAAGATTTCGTCTGAAGACCAAGTTAAACTCATGGATGATATGATTAAGAAGCAACCAGCTTCCAGTGATGCTAGTGATGATAAGCAGACATTCTTTAGCCAAATGATGAAGATTTTAAAGGATAATGGCCCACAGTTCTTACGGGGAACTGGAATGACCCTCTTAATCTCTATGACTGGAACTATCGCTGGGTTGATTATCGGTTTGTTAATCGGTGTCTTCCGAACAGCTCCGAAGGCTAAAAATAAATTCCTTGCTGGATGTCAAACTGCCTTTGGTTGGTTCCTCAATGTCTACATTGAAATCTTCCGTGGAACTCCGATGATCGTTCAATCCATGGTCATTTTCTATGGTTCCGCCCAAGCCTTCAACATTTCCTTGGATCGTACCTGGGCCGCCATCTTTATCGTATCAATCAATACCGGAGCTTATATGAGTGAGATTGTTCGTGGTGGGATCTTAGCAGTGGATCCAGGTCAGTTTGAAGCAGCGACTGCTCTAGGAATGACCCATGGACAAACCATGCGCAAGGTCGTCCTTCCACAGGTTGTTCGCAATATCTTGCCAGCAACAGGGAATGAATTTGTTATTAACATCAAGGATACATCTGTTTTAAATGTTATCTCTGTAGTTGAACTGTACTTTACAGGAAATACGGTCGCAACTCAAAACTACCAATACTTCCCAACCTTTACGATCATCGCTGTGATTTACTTCGTTCTCACCTTTACCATCACACGAATTCTTCGCTACATCGAACGTCGCTTAGATTCTGATACTTATACTACAGGTGCCAATCAAATGCAAGTCAATGAGGTGAAATAATGGCAGAAAAAATTCTTGAAATCCAACATTTAAAAAAATCTTATGGTCAAAATGAGGTTCTGAAAGATATTTCCCTTACGGTTGAAAAAGGAGAGGTGATCTCCATCATCGGGAGCTCTGGTAGCGGAAAATCAACCTTCCTTCGCTCCATCAATCTTCTAGAGACTCCTACTGATGGAGAGATTCTCTATCGTGGGCAAAATGTTCTTGATCCTGAGTATGATCTTACCCACTACCGCGAGAAATTGGGGATGGTGTTCCAAAGCTTTAATCTCTTTGAAAATTTAAATGTCTTGGAAAATACGATCGTTGCACAAACAACCGTCCTCAAGCGTGATCGTGAAACCGCAGAAAAAGTTGCCAAAGAAAACCTTGAAAAAGTCGGTATGGGATCTCAATATTGGGCTGCCCGTCCGAAACAACTTTCAGGTGGTCAAAAGCAACGGGTCGCTATCGCGCGTGCCCTTTCCATGGATCCTGATGCCATCCTCTTTGATGAACCAACTTCCGCCCTGGACCCTGAAATGGTTGGGGAAGTTTTGAAGATCATGCAGGACCTCGCTAAAGAAGGTTTGACCATGATCGTCGTAACCCACGAAATGGAATTTGCCCGCGATGTCTCTAGCCGTGTCATCTTCATGGACAAGGGGGTCATAGCTGAGCAGGGAGATCCAAAAGAAATCTTTAGTAATCCCAAAGAGGAACGGACCAAGGAATTCCTTCAACGCTTCTTACACTAATCTCTTGAAACAGTTTGCTTACCAGTATGGAAGCAAGCTGTTTTTTGTACCTCCTCTTCTTTTAAGGCATAGAAAAAAACCAGAGAGGAAGCCTCTCTGGTTTTTAATTGGAACAACAAATTAATCTTCGAATTTTTGATGATTTTTGTCATAAAAATCAATCAATCCGAGTGCAGTTTCAAACGAGATGTTCTTCACTTTTGCACGTCCTTGAGCCAAGGCAATGATAGACATTTCACGGGCATTTGTTTCCTTACTGATACGATATCCCGTAATTTTCTTATCGCGTACCCATCCAACAACTGATTCTACTTTTTCAAAGTTCGATTTAGCCATGATCTTTCTCCTATATTATTATTTCCAATACTAATATAAATTGTTTTGCACATTTTGTCAACTAAAATCGCTGAAAATACGAACCTTTTTTAAAAAATGAGAAATAGTTTACTTTGCTTTCAAGGCTGATAATATTTGTGTACGAATGTTTTCAACGCCATCTGGGTTAGCTGGTAGGAAAATCGTATTATTCCCTTCCTTATCTGCAAAATTATTTAAGGTATCTAAGTACTGATTGGTTAACAGAATAGACATAATTTGCTCTTCGGTCAAGTCTACATTGGCTCCTTTTAACTCTTTAATAGAGTCTGCCAATCCATCGACAATAGCCTTCCGTTGCTCGGCAATACCGACCCCGTGCAAGCGGTCTTTTTCCGCCTCAGCTTCGGCAGCAGTAACGATCTTGATCTTGTCTGCTTCTGCCAATTCCTGAGCTGCCACGCGTTTTCTTTGCGCCGCATTAATCTCGTTCATGGATTGTTTCACTTCGGCATCTGGCTCAACTTTGGTGATCAAGGTTTTTACAATAATATATCCATAAGTTGACATTTCTTCTGCCACTTGTTTTTGAACTTCAAGGGCGATTTCATCTTTTTTCTCAAATAATTCATCCAAGGTCAACTTGGGAACAGAAGAACGCAAAGCATCTTCAATGTATGATTTAATCTGTGATTCTGGACGCATCAACTTGTAGTAGGCATCCTTTACGTTGCTTTCGTTCACTCGGTATTGCGTCGCCACATTCATGGTAACGAATACGTTATCCTGAGTTTTTGTTTCAACCACGATCTCACTCTGCAAGACGCGCAATTGAACTCGTGCTGCAATTTTATCGATACCAAAAGGCGCTCGCATATGAATGCCACTATCGCTAATTTTTTGATAACGTCCGAAGCGCTCGATGATGGCAACGGATTGTTGCTTGACCACATATAGTGAGCTAATCACAATGAATCCTGCAACCAGTAACAAGAATAAAACAAAGATAATAAATCCAGGCATAAAAAGTTCCTCCTTTTAATTTACGCATATCATATCACAAGTATTGATAAAAAAGCAATATATTCCTTAAAAATATATTGCTTAAATGGTCGATTATTTCTGTATGATACTCAGACGAGCATATTATAGAGTGTTTCATTGCCGTTCAAGTTAATGAAAGACGGATCAAAACGCTCGATACGGTTGACCAAGCCTGCATAGTCATGTTTATTGGCTAAAGTAACCCCAATCAAGACAGGGCCTGTTCCCTTACTAGCGCGCTTGATGTATTCAAAACGTGTGATATCATCATTTGGCCCTAAGATATCATTTACAAACTCGCGAAGGGCCCCTGGACGTTGTGGGAAGTTTACGATAAAGTAGTGTTTCACTCCATCGTAGATCAAGGCACGTTCTTCCATTTCAGGCATGCGGTTAATATCATTATTCCCACCTGAGATAATACAACAGATCGTTTTACCCTTGATGTATTCGCGCAAGATTTCAAGGGAGGCCACACTAGCTGCTCCTGCTGGTTCGGCTACGATCCCTTGCTTAGAATAAAGATCAATCAAAGTCTCTGAAATCAAACCTTCATCGACTCCAACAAGAGTTTCCACATGCTGACGGGTTACTTCATAAGTTAATTGTCCTACTTTTTGCACGGCAATCCCATCTGCAAATTTATCAATTTCTGGTAATTTGACTGGGCCCCCTGCTTCAAAAGCAGCCTTCATGGAGCGCGCCCCTTCGGCCTCTACCCCAATGACCTCAATCCTAGGCTCTGTTTCTTTGATGTAGGTAGAAACACCTGAAATGAGGCCACCACCTCCTACAGGAACAAGGACTGCATCAAAAGCAATCGATTCTTTTCGAGCTTCTTCAAGGATTTCGTAGGCCACTGTTCCTTGACCAGCCTGTACGTTTGGATCATCAAACGGGTCAATAAAGGTCCGTTTTTCTGCAAGAGTAAATTCTTGTGCCGCCTTAGCTGACGCGTCAAAGGTATCCCCAACCAACTTAATCGTTACATAATCCCCACCAAAGAATCGAACTTGACCGATCTTTTGTTGCGGTGTCGTAATCGGCATGAAGATGGTCGCTGGAATCTTCATTTCATTACAAGTATAAGCAACCCCTTGCGCATGGTTTCCCGCAGAAGCACACACTACCCCACGCTCACGCTCTTCTTTTGAGAGTTGAGAAATTGCAAAATACGCTCCACGAATCTTGAAAGAGCGAACGCGTTGAGCGTTTTCTTTTTTCAAATAAATCTTTGCCCCATATTTTTCAGATAAATAGTGGTCGTATTCAAGGGGCGTATTGACAACGACTCCACTTAATATTTTATGGGCCTTGGCCACATCTTTTGCTGTTATCATTTCATACCTCTGTTGCTGTGTATTGATCAAAAAAGCAAGCTAGGGTGTCCCAACTTGCTTAGTCTTCTACAGACAATTAGTTGTAGATTTTGAAGGCGTCATCGTCGTTTTGACCAACGAATGGCATTGCTTTACGCAATTCAGCACCAACTTTTTCAATTTCAAGGTTAGCTGCTTGTTCACGGTAAGCAGTCAATTTTGGACGTCCAGCTTTGTAGTCATTTACGAAGTCA
>CABKMC010000105.1 GCA_902373455.1 uncultured Streptococcus sp. | reverse complement strand
GTTGTAGATAGCACGCTTAGGATTTTTAATAATATCGGTTCCTTTTTGACCATAAGTTGGTAGAACAGATCGTTTAACCTGCCTTTTTAATTTGGAAGTGGTTCTAGCTTTTAGACTTTTTGAAAGACTAGGTTTTCTAACTCCTATTTTCATAGTAATACTCCTTAATATTTCAATCCCAAACGTTTATGTTTTAATTATAACAAATAACAATAGGGAATGAAATAACAAGGAGGGAAGAAATATAACCGACCGAAGGAAATGGATGTTAGTTTAATAAGATTTAGAAATACGGAAATTGAAGATGAATATTATTCATGAAGTAATTTTACAAACACGGTATTCAATTAATTTGATCGATATCTAACCGAACCTAACTGATATCTAATAGCATTCATTATAAATTTTTGGTATACTTAAAGGTATGAATTTATTAGAAAGTAGGCTTCCTATGGAGAAATTACAAGCCCTGTTATCGGAACGGTTTCAGATCGTTTTTTCAGATAGCAGTTTATTAGATACAGCTTTTACACACACGTCTTATGCCAATGAGCACCGCCTCTTAAAAATTTCACATAACGAACGTTTGGAATTTTTAGGAGACGCTGTTCTTCAATTAGTTATTTCCGAATATTTGTATAAGGAACACCCAAACAGACCGGAGGGAGATTTGTCCAAATTCCGTTCCATGATTGTCCGTGAAGAAAGTTTGGCTGGTTTTTCTCGGGATTGCCAATTTGACCGTTATATTAAACTAGGCAAAGGCGAAGAAAAATCAGGCGGTCGGGACCGCGATACGATTCTTGGCGATTTGTTTGAAGCCTTTTTAGGTGCCTTGCTCTTAGATCAAGGTGTGGAAGCGGTCAAGCGCTTTGTCTATCAGGTCATGATTCCCAAGGTGGAAACGGGTCAATTTTCCCAAGTTATTGACTACAAGACCCGTTTGCAAGAACTGTTGCAGGTTCACGGAGATGTGGAGATCCAGTACCAAGTGGTAAATGAGTCTGGTCCCGCTCATGCAAAGGAGTTTGAAGTGGAAGTGTTCGTGAACGGCAAAACCCTAGGACACGGTCATGGTCGCTCCAAGAAATTAGCGGAACAGGAAGCAGCCCGCAATGCAGTTGAAACGAGGAATGATGGCTCATGTATCTAAAAGAGATTGAAATCCAAGGCTTCAAATCCTTTGCGGATAAGACTAAGGTCGTATTTGACAAAGGGGTTACTGCCGTTGTAGGGCCTAATGGATCTGGAAAATCAAATATCACAGAGAGCCTACGGTGGGCCTTGGGTGAATCCAGTGTCAAGAGTCTACGTGGGGGCAAGATGCCCGATGTCATCTTTGCAGGGACAGAATCGCGTAAACCGCTGAATTATGCTTATGTCACGGTTGTCTTAGATAATCAGGATGGTTTTATCCAACAAGCGGGGAAAGAAATTCGGGTCGAACGCCATATTTATCGCTCGGGTGACAGCGAGTACAAGATCGATGGCAAGAAAGTACGTCTCAGAGATGTGCATGATTTGTTCATGGATACGGGATTAGGACGGGATTCTTTCTCGATTATCTCCCAAGGTCGTGTAGAGGAAATCTTTAACTCCAAACCGGAAGAACGCCGGGCCATCTTTGAAGAAGCTGCCGGTGTCTTGAAATTTAAGACGCGGCGCAAGGAAACGGAGACCAAACTCAACCAAACCCAGGAGAATTTGGACCGTCTAGAAGACATCCTCTATGAATTAGAAGGACAAATCCAGCCTCTTGAAAAGCAAGCGACGGTTGCTCGTCGTTTCTTGGAATTAGACCAAGAACGCCAGGTTCTCTTACTGGACGTTTTGGTCGCTCAAGTAGATCTGACAAAGGATCTCTATGAAAAGGCTGATCAAGAAGAAAAAGCCATTCAAGAACAGTTGGCCTCTTATTACCAACGTCGTCAGGTCTTGGAAGAGGATAACTTGCGCATTAAGAAAGCCCGCCATCAGTTGGATGCAAGTCTAGCTGAGGACCAGGCAAGTTTGCTAGAGGTCACTCGTTTGATCAGTGATTTGGAAAAGCAAATCGAAGTCGCTAAGTTGCAATCGAGTCAAGCAGCCCATAGTCGCAGGGAAAATCTTGAGCGGCTGGATGCTGTTTTGGCCCGTCTGGAAGAAGCAAAAAAAGAGCTGGCTCAAAAACAAGAGAAGCTAGCTGTGCTTCAACAAAGACTGGCAGAGAACCGTCAGCAACAAGAAGAGTTGGAAAAAGAATTAGCCAACTATGAAGAAGATCCGGAACAAGTCATTGAGCATCTACGTGAGCAGTATGTCGCGCTCTTGCAGATGGAGGCTGAAAAATCTAATGAGCGGACAGCTATTGAGAGCCGGATCCAAGCACTCCTACAAGAATCTAGTCATCGTCAAGAGGACTTGACCAAGGCGCAATCCAATTTTGAAGCTGCCAAGGAAAAAGAAGTTCGACAATTGGAAGAGTTGGATCAGGCACAAGCGACGGTCAAAGGTCTATTAGTAGAATACCAAGATCAATTGGTAAAAGTGGAGCAGGCCAAAGCTGCCTACCAAGAGGCTCAAACTACCATGTTTGACTTGATGGATGAGAGCAAGAACAAACGAGCGCGGATCAATAGTTTGGAAGCCATTCAGAAGAACCATAGTAACTTCTATGCAGGCGTCAAGAGCGTCTTGCAAGAAGCAGATCGTCTAGGAGGCATCTGTGGGGCTGTTAGTGAGAATTTAAGTTTTTCAAAAGACTACCAAACAGCGCTTGAAATTGCTCTGGGAGCTAGCAGCCAACAGATCATTGTCGAGGATGAAAAGGCCGCAACACGAGCGATTGACTACTTGAAACGCAATCGCTTAGGACGGGCAACCTTCCTTCCGCTAACGACGATCAAAGCCCGTCAACTCTCTCCTCGGAATCTGGAGTTGATTCAAACCAGTGCAGGATTTTTAGGAATTGCGAGTGACTTAGTGACTTATGAAAATCGTTTTGAACAGATTTTCCAAAACTTGCTTGGAGTAACGGCCATCTTTGACACGACGGAGCATGCGCGTGAGGCGGCTCGTAAAGTCAACTATCAAGTTCGGATCGTGACCCTAGATGGGACCGAATTGCGGACGGGTGGATCTTACGCCGGTGGTGCCAATCGTTCCCAAAATACGGTCTTTGTCAAACCAGAATTAGATAGTTTAAAACAGAAAATGCAAGCTCTGGATGCTCGTTTAAGAGAAGCAGAGCAGGAGGTAGAGACCAAGGACAATCTGCTTAAGCAAGCGCAAGAATACTTGGCCTCTATTCAAAGCCAGGGTGAGCAAGCGCGTCTGGAGCAACAGCGGGCCCAATTGGCCTACCAACAAAGCCAAGAGCAACTGAAAGAAATTCAGGAACTCTTAGAGGCTTTGAAGTCAGAATTGGCAACAGATGCGACCCAATCTCTACAAGAAGAGCAGGAGTCCCTTACTGAGCAATTGGCAGAAATTGAGCTTCAAAAAGAAAACTTGAATCGCGACATTGAAACCATGAAGTCGGATAAAGATGTTCTGCAACAAAAAGTACAGAACTTGCAAGAGCAATTGGCAGAACTGCGACTTCAACAGACGGAATATAAAAGTCAACAAAGTTACGAGCAAACAGATGCTCGTCGTTTGGAAGAAACGATCACTCAGTTGGAAGTAGAAGAGCATCAGTTGCAATTGCTGATTGAACAAGGCGAGGCTCAAGTTCAGACAGTCGATGTGGAGCAGCTAGCCAACCAATTGACGCAAGCTCAAGCCAAGAAAACGGACTTGGAACAAGGGATCATTCGAAAACGCTTTGAGCTGGATGATTTGGAAGGCCAGGCCGAAGATGTGGCAGAACAGATGGAACAAGCGCGCAAGAAAAACGAGGAGTGGATTCGTCAACAAGCCAAGGCTGAAGCGACACGTGAAAAACATGCAGACCGCTTGAACAAGCTCTTAACTCAAATTACCGATGAATTCATGCAAAGCTTTGATCAAGCCAAAGAACAGGCCAAACCTGTTGAAAATCTTGCGGCAGCTGAAAACCAGCTCAAGAGCATCGAAAAAGACATTAAGGCACTTGGTCCAGTCAATGTGGATGCGATCGAGCAATACGATGAAGTGAAGGGACGCTTTGATTTCCTTTCTAGCCAGCGGGAGGATGTCTTGGCCGCTAAAAATATGCTCATGTCTACCATCAACGACATGAATGACGAAGTCAAGGAACGCTTTAAATCAACCTTTGAAGCCATTCGTGAATCCTTTAAAGTCACTTTCCGTCAAATGTTTGGTGGGGGTTCTGCTGATTTGATTCTGACAGAGCCAGATCTGCTGACAGCTGGGGTTGAAATTTCTGTGCAGCCACCTGGTAAAAAGATCCAATCCTTAAACCTCATGAGTGGTGGAGAAAAAGCCTTATCAGCCTTGGCCCTCTTGTTCTCGATTATTCGTGTCAAGACCATTCCATTTGTCATTCTGGATGAGGTAGAGGCCGCCTTGGATGAGGCCAATGTTAAGCGCTTTGGTGATTATCTCAACCGCTTTGATAAGGAAAGCCAATTTATCGTCGTGACGCACCGGAAGGGAACCATGTCAGCTGCAGATTCTATCTATGGAGTGACCATGCAGGAATCTGGGGTTTCTAAAATCGTCTCAGTAAAATTGAAAGACTTAGAAAATGAAGAATAATGATATCAAATTGATCGCTACGGACATGGATGGAACTTTTTTAAATGACCAACATCAGTAC
>CABKMC010000104.1 GCA_902373455.1 uncultured Streptococcus sp. | reverse complement strand
GACTGAATTTATGAAAACACTAATTAGAAAATTTTTTGATAAAGAGATTTTATCCTATCTCTTTTTTGGAGTTGCCACAACCATTGTTTCCGTCGGAACCCGCCTCTTCATCTATCATGTGTCTCGTGATGAACGATTAGCGACCGCAATTGGAAACATTGCTGGGATCCTCTTTGCCTTTGCGACCAACGATACCATTGTCTTTAAACAAGAAAGAAAGGGCTGGTTTCAGCGCTTGATCCGATTTGCAATTGCGCGCTCTGGGACCTTTATTCTAGATATGGCCTTGACCGAGATTTTTGTCAAGCAGTTCCCAGGAATTATCGGGCAATTCGTCCATAATAACAAGAGTCAAATCAATCTGATTGAAACCCTCTTTGCACAAGTGGCCATTGTTGTCCTCAATTACGTCTTTAGTAAACTCTTTGTCTTTAAAAATAAAAACAAGGCTTGAAACGATTGTTTCAGCCTTATTCTTTTAAACTTCTATACTTGCATGCTCTGCACTTAATTGATAGATGGTGCCTTCAACCCCAAAATAATCTTTGGCTAGATCTTTCAATTCCTGCATAGCTGTTTGTGCCCGTTTGGCCTGCTCCTCATTGATGGCTTCAATAACTAAAATAGCGTCCTTGGTATCTTCTGTTAACATAGTTCTTTGTGCCTCACGCCAATTCAAGCAACGGCAAACAGCTCCGTCTTGGTCGTAGTAGATAATCTCCCCTTCCAAAGCTGGAGCATCTTCTTCAGCACCTAATGGAAAGAAAGGTTCGCCTCCTTTCGCTTGTCCTAGAGAGAGTCCACCCACCAATTTATCTATATCTTCTCCCCCACAAGGAAGGGCATAAGCCATAGAAACACTATTGTAAAGATCCACCAAAGGATTAATCGGATAGAATTCACGTCCCTGGTGAACCCGTTTTAAGAGTGCCTCGATTGAAGATCGGGCTCCTTTTTTTGTTTTAAACTTGCTAAAAGCTTGGCGCCACTCTTGAACGAACTCACTCTGGGTATAGTTTTCTTCATCAATAAATTCCCATGCTCTCTTGGTACCCTTGTCCAACAATTCTTTGAAATAAGGATCCTTGGCTTCATCTACTGTATTATCAATACCATACAAAGACATCACTGTAATTCTAGCTGTTGGGAACAACTCCCAAAATGCTTGATCGACTGTTACTTTCATTGCTTTACCTCACTATAATTTCTTTTTTTACCTTTTTTAACCAGTTCCCAATCCAAGGTGATATTCTCACGAACTCGGATGAGGTACTCTTCTAACTGTGCGACTTCTTTTTTGGAAAATCCTTTTAAAGCAGTTCTCTCAGAGTAAAGATGCTCCCCTAAAATGAAGGGGTAAATCTGCTTACCTTTTTCAGTTAACTCCCATTCCTTTGTTTTGAGATTTTCCCCTCTCGGACGTTGCTGAATCAAGCCACGCTCTTCTAGTTTTTTTACGGACCTTGCAACGGTGGATCGATCTACTTTCAAGACCTCAGAGAGTTCTTCCTGAATCATTCCAGGTTGCTCTGCAATTCGCACCAGATAGAGATATTGACCACGTGCTAAATCTAAATCTCTAAATTCGATATTTGCAATAGAATCCAGCGCTCGCGCAATGATACCAATCTCACGCAAAATACTCATCTCACTCCTCCTTTCCTGTTAGAAATAGAGTAACATATTTTTATTGCAAATGCAACAAAAATCAACAAAAAAAGAAACCAGATATCATCTGATTTCTATTCTTTCCTTTTATCTCTATTTTTTAGACGTAATCGTTGTTTTAATTTTAATGAAGTTTCTCTATGCCGAAAGGCTACTTCTTCCGTTTTTAATTTGGAAACAATTTCTCCATTACGCGTTTGGAATTTGGCTTCTCTGGCAAATTGAACACTGGCGTTTAAAATACAACCAATTATCATGATTTTAGCTACCAAAATGAACCAGAACATAATAACCGCTAGGACGACCGAACCGAAGAAACGAGCATCTAAGAAATGACTCACATAGCGATCTACATATTTCCAAAAGATATTCAAGATTGCATAAAGGACAACAACCACAAAAGTCGCCCCTGGAAAAACATATCTAAATTTTGGAATTTTAACATTTGGAAGGGTGTAATAAAGCAAGACCAGACTGACAAAGAGCAAGAGGTAGATGGTTGGCTCTGTCAAATTCAATAAACGTACATAAATTGTCCGATCAAATGAAAAGGTCTGATAGAGATAGCGGACGATCATTTTTCCAAACATGGAAAGGATCAGCGAAAGTCCAAACAAGCCTTGCAAGGCAAAACTGATCAGAAAGCTGAAGAGTCGCCCCCAGATAATACCACGCTCCTTTTCCACCCCGTAACTCTTATTATAGGCTTTTTGAAGGTAGGCAATGCTCTGAGAGAAGATCCACAAAGCAGAAATAATCGAGAAACTCAGTAACCCTGTCGAAGGCTTGGTCAACACACTCGAGATCATCTGGGCCACCGTCCGATACAAAGAAGCGGGTAGGACTTCTTCTAGACTCAAAAGAATCTGAGTAGGACGAATGTGAAAGTAGGGCAAGATATTTGCTGCAATCAGCATCAAAGGGAAAATAGAGATCAACAAATAATAGGCTACAGCAATGCTAGTGATATCAGACTCAGCACTCTGATAAAACCGCACGAAGCCTTTTATAAATGGATGATCGAACACTTTTTGTAGGACCTTTTTCATTCCTCACCTCCCCATTTTTACTAAAAAAGAGCAAAGAGCGAAACCAGACACGTGCCTTCAGCTCCATTCTTTCCCCTCTATCTTTTAGTAAGTTCCTTCCTCACCTTGACTAGTTAGGATCACTGGACCATCTTTTGTAATCACAAATTGATGCTCGTATTGACAAGAAAGGCCACCGTCAAGGGTCTTATGGGCCCAACCAGTTTCCATATCTGTATCAATCTCCCAAGTACCGGTATTAATCATTGGCTCAATCGTCAAAACCATGCCTTCACGCAAACGAAGACCGCGTCCAGCACGACCGTAATGCGGTACCATTGGTTCTTCATGCATGGTAGGGCCGACACCGTGGCCGACCAAGTCACGCACCACGCCATAGCCTTTGCTTTCTGCATACTCTTGAATCGCTGCGCCAATATCTCCCAAGCGATTGCCTACGACTGCTTTCTCAATTCCTTTGTAAAGACATTCTTTAGTCACGTCCATCAAATCTTTAACTTCTTGAGAAACATTTCCAACCGCATAAGCCCAGCAAGAGTCCGCCAAGCCACCAGTATAGGACTCCGTGTATTTCTTCACTTGGGCGACATTATCAAAATCTAATTTTGAAACATCCAGAACAGACTTGTCGAGTGGCTCAGATAAGACCATATCTACCTTGAGGAGATCACCATCTTTCAGGATAACATGACGGGGAAAGGCATGGGCAACCTCATCATTTAAACCGCAACAAGTCGCGTAAGGATAGTCCATGAGACTACCTTCTACTCCGATTTGAAGTGGTAAGACATTGGCTTCTTTACAGCGACGGCGGACATATTCTTCTACTTCCCAAAGGTCGAGCCCTGGCTTGATCAAGTCACGCAATCCAATATGGATGCTGGCAAGGAAATCTCCTGCACGATCCATTGCTTCAATTTCACGTTGTGATTTTAATGTAATCATTGTCTCCTCATTTCTCTTGTTTAATTAATCTTAATGGTAATGGTTGCTTTTGCGACCAGCTGCAAATCTAGATACAAGCTAAAATCAACCAAGGCTGAACGTCTGGTTCGCCGAACAAGTTGTGGTTCAATGCGGATCACATCGTCCACCTGCACAGCTTGTAAAAAATTGATGATCAGCTGCTCGACAATCAGGCTACGCCCACTGTGTTGCATCATTTTGCGAACAACCTTCATCAGCACTTCGATCATGACCCCATTGGCCAAAACACCACTTTTCTCCAACATACTTGGCTCTACTGTGAATTGGTAATGGTCGTTCTCTGTTTGAATCTTTTGACCGATTTGCTCACTAAAGGTTGGCAAGCTCGAAAATTGCACCTTGCTAATCCGATCCATGACATCCCGCCGCGTAATAACACCCAGCAAGGTCTGGTTAGTACGAACCACAGGAATCATCTCATAATCTTCAGCGATCATCCGCTGGCTAATGGTCGCAATGCTGGTGGATAGATTGGTGGTAAAGATGGTCCGCGACATCACCTTATCTAGGGTCGTCTGAGGTGCCTTATCACCAGCATCTCGCATGGTCACGACACCCACTACCATCTGGTGTTGATTGACAACCGGAAAGCGGCTAAAGCGATTCTTTCGAACCAGATCTAAATAATCCCTTACCGTATCTGTTTCAGAAAGATAGCCGTACTCATGGAAAGGCCGATAGACCTGCTCCACCGTCAAGATATCTGTCTTGATCTGCATGTTAGACAAAGCCTTATTGATCATAGTAGCGACGGTATAGGTATCGTGTGAAGTTCGGATGACTGGGATTTGTACCTGATTGGCCAGATCAATCACATCCTCACTGACGTCAAAGCCACCTGTCACCAAGACTGCATTGTCATGCTTTAATGCCAATCGTTGAATGCTGGTACGGTCTCCCACGATCAAAAGTCCTCCCTCAGACACATAGTCTAGGACGTGCTTCTCCGTCATGGCACCGATGTAGAATTTATTAAATTCTTTTTCGAGCCCTTCTTCACCAGCTAAAATTTCCGAACCGGTAATTTCCTGGATTTCTCGATACGTCAAATGC
>CABKMC010000103.1 GCA_902373455.1 uncultured Streptococcus sp. | reverse complement strand
TATAATAGGAAGAAGAAAAAAAGAAGGAAAGAAAGCCATGCATAAAATTCTCTTAGTGGAAGACGATGAAATTATCCGCCAACAGGTCAAACAATTATTGGAACAATGGGGCTATGAAGTGGTTGCAGTAGAGGATTTTATGGATGTCCTCGGGATCTTTGTTGAAAGTGACCCCCACTTGATCCTCATGGATATTGGCCTGCCTCTCTACAATGGTTACCACTGGTGCCAAGAGATTCGCAAGGTTTCAAAGGTTCCGATCATGTTTCTTTCTTCACGGGATCAAGCCATGGATATTGTCATGGCCATCAATATGGGTGGAGACGACTTTGTCACCAAGCCTTTTGACCAAAATGTCCTCCTTGCCAAGGTTCAAGGACTCTTGCGCCGCTCTTACGAATTTGGGACAGATCAAAATCTGCTGGAGCACCGGGGAGCTATCCTCAATCTCAAGTCCACGGACTTGGTGTATGAAGGGGAAGTCATCAAGCTGACCAAGAATGAATTTCAGATCCTGCGCGTCCTCTTTGAACATGCAGGCAGTATCGTGGCACGCGATGACATGATGAAGGAGCTCTGGAATAGCGACTTCTTTATTGATGACAATACCTTGTCTGTCAATGTGGCCCGCCTGCGCAAGAAATTAGAAGAGGCTGGCTTGTCAAACTTCATCGAAACCAAGAAAGGCATCGGTTACGGGTTGACCCATGAATAAATTTGGAACGATCTTCTGGCAGTATGTGGTATCCCGCAGGCGCCTACTCTATCTATTGGTCATCTTTTTGATCATTGATTTGGTCTTTGCCTATCTCTTTCCAGAGACAGGGACGGTTTTCCTCTATGCGACCCTAGTGCTAGGCTTTTTTGCCCTCTGTGTCTTGATCTGGGATTTCGTCATGACCTTTCAGGACTACCGCAAAGCCGCACTGTATGAGGAAATAGAGGCAAGCTCACCCCTGGAACATCTCCTTTATGAAAAATACACGGAAGAACAGCAGGCACGCCTGGAGGAAGGGAAGACAGCTCAGGCCAAGTTCAATGACCTGATGGATTACTATACCCTCTGGGTTCATCAGATTAAGACGCCCATTGCGGCTAGTCAGCTCTTGGTGAAAGATGTCGAGACCCCCATTGTCAAGCAGCAGATGGAGCAGGAGCTTTTTAAGATTGACTCCTATGCCAATCTGGTTTTGCAGTACCTGCGACTGGAGAGTTTTCATGATGATCTAGTCTTGAAGCGCGTGGCGGTAGAAGATTTGGTTAAAGAAGTAGTCCGCAAGTATGCCCTCTTTTTTATCCAAAAGAACTTGACCGTGGATCTGCATGATTTGGAAGAGGAGGTCATCACCGATCGCAAGTGGCTCCTGGTCATCATCGAGCAGCTCTTGTCCAATAGCCTCAAGTACACCAGCACCGGTGGAATTGAAATCTATTTTAAAGACCAGACTCTCTATATAAAAGATAGCGGGATTGGAATCAAAAATAGCGATGTCCTCCGCGTCTTTGAGCGGGGCTTCTCCGGCTACAATGGCCACATGACCCAGCAATCCTCAGGGCTGGGGCTTTATCTGTCTAAGAAAATTGCCGAGCAATTGGGCCACAAGATTAGCCTCCACTCAGAGGTTGGCCAAGGCACAACCGTCGCCATTCGCTTTGAAGAGAAGAAGTTGGTCATGGATTAGTTTTTTTCCATCTTACAAAAATGTAAGAAATAAACGGTAAAATGAAAGGTTAGGTTATGGTAGCCGCCTTTTATTTTTTATACAATAGTCTCATCAAATGAAGGAGGTCAAGAAAATGAAACTCTTGAAATGGATGAAAGAACCCAAAAAGATTAAAAAACCAAATGAGCAAACCGATCTGGAAAAGACGGAATTTGGTCTCCAAGTCCTGCAACAAACCCAAGAATTTTTCTTGATCTACTAGAAAAAGGAGAAAAGTATGTCATTGCTAGACGTTCAACACATCAAAAAAATCTACAAAACGCGCTTCCAAGGAACCCAGGTTGAAGCCTTAAAGGATATTCACTTCACTGTGGAGAAAGGCGAATATGTCGCCATCATGGGGGAATCAGGGTCTGGGAAATCGACCCTCCTCAATATCCTAGCCATGCTGGACCAGCCGACCGAAGGGCGAGTCTACCTCAACGGCACCGATACTTCAACTATCAAGAACAAGGATGCCTCGAGCTTCCGTCGGGAAAAACTAGGATTTGTCTTTCAGGACTTTAACCTGCTGGATACCTTGTCCGTCAAGGATAATATCCTTCTCCCTCTCGTCCTCTCACGCAGGCCGGTCAAGGAAATGATGAGTAAGGTGGATAGCGTCAGTCGGGAATTGGGCATTCACCAACTCCTTGAGAAATACCCTTACGAAATCTCTGGTGGGCAAAAACAACGGGTGGCTGTAGCACGGGCCATCATCACCTCACCTGAAATCCTCCTTGCTGATGAGCCAACAGGGGCGCTGGATTCCAAGTCATCAGCTGCTTTGCTAGATGTCTTTGAAGATATTAATAGCATGGGCCAAACCATCCTCATGGTGACCCACTCAACTGCAGCGGCAGCTCGGGCCAAGCGCGTGCTCTTTATCAAAGACGGAATTCTCTACAACCAGATCTTCCGCGGGGAAAAGACAGAGCGTCAGATGTTCCAAGAAATCTCGGATACCTTGACGGTCATGGCAAGTGAGGTGGAGTAGATGTTACGATTAACCACTAAATTAGCTTGCTCTAATCTGATCAAGAACCGCAAGCTCTATTATCCCTTTGCGATTGCAGTCATTCTCGCAGTGACCATCGCCTATCTCTTTGACTCCCTGACCTTTAATCCTCGCATTTCCGAGCTTCGAGGGGGCTCTTCTATAGTGTTCACCCTCAGCTTGGGATTCTTCGTGGTCAATGTCGCGGGGGCCATCATCGTGCTTTATGCCAATAGCTTCGTCATGAAAAACCGCTCCAAGGAGCTGGGCATCTACAGCATGCTGGGCCTTGAGAAACGCCATCTCATCAGCATGATTTTCAAGGAACTCTTGCTTTTTGGCTTTCTAACCATCTCAGCCGGAGTCTTGATCGGAGCTCTCTTTGACAAGCTGATCTTTGCCTTCCTCTTGAAACTCATGAAGATGAAGGTCCAGCTGGTATCTACCTTCCAACCTGGGATTGTCATCCTGGTCTTTGTCACCTTTGGTCTCATCTTTGGCCTTTTGGTTCTTCTCAATGCTTGGCGCATTCTCCGTTTGAATGCCTTGCAGTTGACGCGTGAGAAGGCTAGTGGTGAAAAGAAAGCCCGCTTCTTGTGGCCCCAAACCATCCTTGGCTTAGCCTCTCTCGGTTTTGGCTACTACCTAGCTGTGTCTGTCAAAGACCCTATCATTGCGCTTGTGACCTTCTTTTTAGCCGTTATCTTGGTCATGATCGGGACCTACCTGCTCTTTAATGCGGGGATCACCGTCTTCTTGCATCTGCTTAAGAAAAAGAAGAACTATTATTACCAACCCAACAACATGATCTCGGTCTCTAACCTCATCTATCGCATGAAGAAAAATGCAGTGGGGCTTGCGACCATTGCCATCCTCTCGACCATGGTATTGGTAACCATTTCTGCTGCGACCAACATCTATATCGGTGGTGAAACGATCAAGAAGATCATGTCTCCTCATGATTTCTCTGTCCAAGGAAAAGGGGTAGACCTAGAGCAAATCAACCAGAAATTTGATGAATTTGCCTCTGAGCATCATCTTGAGATCAAAAATCGTGACCTGATGACCTATGCCAACTTTGGAGTTAAATCACAAAATGGCACGGCTTTCACCGTCTATCCAGCTGATGAGCGCAACGTCACTCCCAAAACTGTCTTTATGGTCTTTGATGCAGCTAGCTATGAACAAATGACCGGAGAAAAGGTCGATCTGACAGGCAACCAAGTCATCCTCTTTGCTCATAACAAGGCTCTGATAGGGCAAAAGCAGTTCACTATCAATGGGCAAGACTTCCAAGTCAAGGAAGAAGTGAGCAAGGATTTTATCACCGATCATATTCCAAATCAGTTTAATATGCTGACAGAGGATTTCAATTACCTAATCGTACCTGACCTTTCAGCATTTGTCGCCCAGTTTCCAAATCTTGCCATTAATACCAATATCTATGGTGGTTTCAATGTCAATGTTGATGAAGACCAGCAGCTCAAGCTAGCAGCCAGCTATGACAAGATGATCGATGAATTGAGTAGCCAACAGGCCCAAGGAACATTTATCTATGGAGGTAACCGAGCCAATGATGTGGCAGAGTTGAATAGCCTCTTTGGTGGCATCTTCTTTATCGGGATTTTCTTGTCACTGATCTTTATGGTCGGAACCGTCATCGTCATCTACTACAAGCAAATCTCAGAAGGTTATGAAGACCGTGACCGCTTCGTCATCCTCCAAAAGGTAGGGCTTGATGAAGATGAGGTCAAACGGACCATCAACCGTCAAGTACGGACCGTCTTCTTCCTTCCCCTCATCTTTGCCTTTGTCCACCTGGCCTTTGCCTACCATATGATCCGCCTCATTCTCAAAGTGCTCGGTGTCATCAATAGTGGCCAAGTCCTCATCGTGACCCTCAGTGTCTGTGCCGTCTTTCTCATCACCTACCTAATCGTCTTTTGGATCACCTCTCGGAGCTATCGTAAGATTGTGCAGATTTAAGAAAAGAAACTCAAATTAAATTAGAAACTTTCCTTAGGTGAGTACGGACGTCAGCGAACTTCGAAGAAGTTCCATGACTTA
>CABKMC010000102.1 GCA_902373455.1 uncultured Streptococcus sp. | reverse complement strand
CGCTTTTTCCATTCTTGCAGTTCCGCCAGAGAATAGCCTGTTAATCGCGAGGTAATTTGGTCAAGGCTGGTCTCTGTTCCACCCTTTCGTAAGACTTTTTGGACTAAAGCTGTATATACAGTTGGAAATGGTAAATCGTAAACTCGTGCCATCAGATCTCCTTTATCTTTTTTCATGATTATAACAAATTTTTGAGGAGACTTCTTGGTTGAGGGGCGGCTTCATGATATACTAGTAGTATCTAGAAGATTTGAGGACAAAAGAATGAACTTATACACACAAGAAATCCGTAAAAACCCTGAAGGACTAGCTTTTGATCAAGAATTGGATTTGCTAAAAGAATTGCAAAAGCGCAATCCAGAAATTCTTGATTTAAAGGATGTGACAGCGACAGGTCGAGTAGCTTACGATACAGGCCTCTATGTCTTGGATTACCAATTGACCTATACCATCGTCCTTGCCTCTAGCCGAAGCATGGAACCTGTTGAGCTTCAAGAGAGCTATCCTGTGACAGAGGTGTTCGCTGAGGACGCACAGTCAGAGGCAGATATCGAAGCTCTTGAGGAAGATCTGATCCTTCCCATTGAAGGGGGCAGAATTGACCTGAGTGAAAGCGTGGCAGATAATATCCTGCTCAATATTCCTCTCAAGGTTCTCACTCCGGAAGAAGAGTCCGGACACGGCTTTATCGAGGGCAATGATTGGAAAATCATGACAGAAGAAGAGTACCAGGAAGCTCAAGCTCTTAAGAAGGAAGAAAATAGTCCTTTTGCTGGTCTCCAAGGTTTATTTGAGGAAGAATAGGCTAGGGATGACAAATTAAAAATCTAAACATAAATACAGGTCTTTTCTTTGAGGAAAGACCTTCTTTTGGTATACTAGAATTTATAAACAACAGAGGGGAGACCTCTGAAAAAAGGAGAAAAGTATGGATACATTATTTATTCCAGGCTGGTTGATAACAGGTCTCATTGTTGCTGTCATTATTGTAGTTTTGCTTGTAAAAGGCTACGTGAACGCTAAACCAAACGAAGTTGTTGTTATTACAGGTCTTCGGAAGCAACGCCACTTACGCGGGAAAGCTGGTTTTATGATTCCCTTTGTCGAACAGCGCTCTTATCTTGATATTGAGCAATTCTCGACAGATGTTCGGACATCTGAAGCAGTCCCAACACTGGACTTCATTAATGTCCGTGCCGATGCAGCTGTTAAATTAAAAATCGGTACAACCGATGAGATGATTGCCCGTGCCGCAGAGAACTTCTTGAACTGGAATACGACAGATATTTCCAATTCTGTCCAAGATGTCTTGGAAGGGAATTTACGGGAAGTCATCGGTCAGATGGAGCTCCGTAAGATGGTCAACGACCGTCAAGAGTTTGCTTCAAAGGTGCAAGACAACGTAGCGCCAGATTTGGCTAAAATGGGGCTTGAAGTCATCGCCTTTACGGTTCAATCCTTCTCTGATGAAGGGGGAGTCATCGACAACCTCGGGATTGAAAATGTTGAAACCATTAAGAAGGATGCCTTGATTGCCAAAGCCAAAGCAGAACGCGAACGCAAGGAAGTCGAAGCAGAACAAGATAAATTGGCCAACGACAAACGTGTTGCAGCCGATCTTGAAATTGCGCAAAAACAAAACGAATTAAAACTCAAACAAGCAGCCCTCAAGCAAGAAGCAGATATTGCCCAAGCAAAAGCAGATGCCGCTAAAGGAATTGAGGCAGAAGTGCAACGTCGTGAACAAGAGCGCGTGGCAGCCGAAGCCAATATCATGAAACAGGAAAAAGAAGCGGAAGTCAAAGAGCGCGAAGTTAAGGTTCGTGAGCAAGAATTGGATGCCAACATCCGCAAACAAGCTGAAGCTGAAAAATATGCGCGTCAACAAGCTGCAGAAGCAGAATTGATCGAACGCCAACGCAAGGCCGAAGCTGAACTCTTCGAAACACAAAAAGAAGCCGAAGCTCGGAAAGCCCAAGCCGAAGCTGAGAAATTTGCCCAATTGCAAGAGGCCGAAGCTATTGAAGCCAAAGGTCGTGCCGAGGCTGAAGCTATTCGCTTGAAACTGGAAGCCGAAGCCAAAGGTTTGGACCAAAAGGCCGAAGCCATGAAGAAAATGCAAGAAGCAGCCATTACTGAAATGGTCGTTGACAAGTTGCCTGAAATTGCGCGTGCTGTCGCAGAACCATTAACCAAGGTTGATAAGATCACCATGTACGGGGAAGGCAATGCTTCTAAGATGGTGGGCGATATTATGCAAAGTATCGACCAAGTCTCTCAAGGAGCCGGATTTGATATTCGTCAATTGCTAGCAGGAGCCCTTGGGGTCAATATGACGGTCAATAAACTCAAAGAAGGAGAACAACCGGTCATTGAAGCAGAGGAGTTAGCTTCTAAAGAAGATTAATGCCATTCATCAAGAAGTGTCTGAGAACTGTTTCTCGGGCACTTTTGTTTTTAAGATCAAATGACTTGCATGATCTTCTCCCTCTTGGAGAAGGCGGGAAGCTATTTTCTGCTTTCTTTTGAGGAGGAAAAATGGTAGAATAAAGGCAAACTATAAAGAGGAGTGTCACATGACTAAAGCAAACTTTGGTGTTGTTGGTATGGCCGTAATGGGTCGTAACCTTGCCCTTAATATCGAATCTCGTGGCTACACAGTTGCCATTTATAACCGTAGTAAAGAAAAAACAGAAGATGTAATTGCTTGCCACCCTGATAAAAACTTTGTGCCAAGCTATGATATCGAAAGCTTCGTAAACTCAATCGAAAAACCACGTCGTATCATGCTCATGGTTCAAGCAGGACCTGGTACAGACGCAACTATCCAAGCCCTTCTTCCACACTTGGATAAAGGTGACATCTTGATCGACGGAGGAAATACTTTCTATAAAGATACCATCCGTCGTAATGAAGAATTGGCGAACTCAGGAATCAACTTTATTGGTACTGGTGTATCTGGTGGGGAAAAAGGTGCCCTTGAAGGTCCTTCAATCATGCCTGGTGGGCAAAAAGAAGCGTATGACTTGGTAGCTGACGTTCTTGAAGAAATCTCTGCAAAAGCGCCTGAAGATGGAAAACCATGTGTGACTTACATCGGTCCTGATGGAGCTGGTCACTACGTGAAAATGGTCCACAACGGGATCGAGTACGGGGATATGCAATTGATCGCAGAAAGCTATGACCTCATGCAACACTTGCTTGGACTTTCTGCAGAAGACATGGCTGAAATCTTCACTGAATGGAACAAGGGTGAATTGGACAGCTACTTGATCGAAATCACTGCGGATATCTTGAAACGCAAAGACGACGAAGGTCAAGATGGACCAATCGTAGACTACATCTTGGACGCTGCAGGAAACAAAGGAACTGGTAAATGGACTAGCCAATCAGCGCTTGACCTTGGTGTGCCGTTGTCACTCATCACTGAGTCAGTATTTGCCCGTTACATCTCTGCCTACAAAGAAGAACGTGTACATGCTAGCAAGGTTCTTCCAAAACCAGCTGCATTCAAATTTGAAGGAGACAAGGCTGAGTTGATTGAAAAAATCCGTCAAGCCCTTTACTTCTCAAAAATCATCTCTTACGCACAAGGTTTTGCGCAATTGCGTGTTGCTTCTAAAGAAAACAACTGGAACTTGCCATTTGCAGACATCGCATCTATCTGGCGCGATGGATGTATCATCCGTTCTCGTTTCTTGCAAAAGATCACAGATGCTTACAACCGCGATGCAGATCTTGCTAACCTTCTATTGGATGAGTACTTCTTAGATGTTACTGCTAAGTACCAACAATCAGTTCGGGATATCGTAGCTCTTGCTGTTCAAGCTGGTGTGCCTGTACCAACCTTCTCAGCAGCGATCACTTACTTTGACAGCTACCGTTCAGCTGATCTTCCAGCGAACTTGATCCAAGCACAACGTGATTACTTTGGTGCTCACACATACCAACGTAAAGACAAAGAAGGTATCTTCCACTATTCTTGGTACGATGAAAAATAATCTTGCTCTATGGTCAAACGAGTTCTACTAGTAGAAAATGAGAAGCAAATCGCTCGCTTCATTGATTTGGAACTTCAAAAAGAGGGGTATCAAGTTGATGTGGTCGAAGATGGAAAAGCGGGTCTGGCGTTGATTGCTGCGACTAAATATGATCTGATCTTGTTTAATTACGATTTGTCAGATATGTCTGGTGAAAGATTCGCAGAGGAAATCAGTCAGATTCGCCCAGCTTCTGTTTTGATTGTTTTAGATAGTCGGGAAAAGATTGCCGAACACGAAAAGAGTATTGAGCGCTTTGCCGTTTCCTATATGGTCAAACCTTTTGTGATCAGTGATTTAGTCGATAAAATCACAGCTATTTTTAGAGGCCGTGATTATATTGACCAACATTGTAGCCAGATGAAAATTCCAACCTCTTATCGGAATTTGCGGATCGATGTTGAACACCACACTGTCTATCGAGGAAAAGACATGATTAGTCTGACACGAAGAGAGTACGACCTCCTAGCGACTCTGATGGGAAGTCAGGGAGTGGTGACTCGTGAGCAATTGCTAGAGAGTGTTTGGAAGTACGAGAATAAGGGGGAGACCAATATTGTCGACGTCTATATCCGTTATCTTCGTGGGAAAATTGATCTTCCGGCTCAAAAAAGCTATATTAAGACCGTTCGTGGGATTGGCTATGCCATGCAAGACGAACTAGAATGAAACATTCGAATCCTTAAAGGGTTCGAATGTTTTTATGTTCAAGGGAAACGTTTGCGTTTAAAAAGGATGGGTTTTGAAA
>CABKMC010000101.1 GCA_902373455.1 uncultured Streptococcus sp. | reverse complement strand
GCTCCAGGAAAATCTTCGAACCAGATACCGGTGGTTTAGGAAGCAATAAAAGATTAGCTTCTTCTTTTAATTCCTTACGCGAAACCCAGTAAGCCGGAAGCACACTCGCAACGAAAGACAGTCCGAGCGCAATCAGAGTCATATCCCCATAAAAATACTCTCTGCTCTCTCCAATCACCATCCCTTGCGTAATAATGTTGGAAATGATCCCCGATAGGAAATAATGGCCCAGCAAGGTTCCTAGAAGGGTACCGATCGTCCCTGCAAAGAATCCATAGAGGACAAATTTGAGAATGATGTCCCTGGTACGATAGCCCAGCGCCTTAAATATCCCTGCATTGGTTCGCTCTTCATCGACAAAGCGGGTCATCGTGGTGAAGGTCACCATGGCTGCTACCAGATAAAGAACGACCGGAAAAATATTTCCGACAGCAGAGATACTGCTACTAGCATTGCTATACATCAGGTAACCTTGTCCGCCTGGCATGGTCTTGCGATCATAAACATGATAAGTTGGAATTTCCAGCTGATCTCGCTCGGTTTGGGCTTTTTTTAGCTCCTCCTCTTTTTTTGCAAGCTCCTTTTCACCTTCGGTCCAGTCCTTCTTTTTCTGATCCAGTTGCTCTTTAGCTTGATGGATTTTTTCTTGACTGGCTACTTGCTCTTTAGCTTGTAGAAATGGAGCTAGTTTACTGAGTTGTGTCTCCTGCAAGTCTAATTGCTTTTGAGCCTGATCGATCTGATTCTTGGCTGACTGTAGTGTTTCCTTGGCACGACTGAGTTCTTTCTGGCCTTTTTGGATCTGCCCATCCGCCTCCTTCTTGAGTCTTTGATAGCGAGCCTTTCCGTTGTCTTTCAGAATTTTTTCTAACTCTTCTCGGTGATCTTCTAGCCGTTTTTGGTAGGCCTGCGAAAAATAATCAAAAGATCTCAGATCATCAAACTGGATCCGCGCCATCACAGGGAGTTTAGTCGTAAAGACCTCTTTTGAAACCAGAGCATAGGCATCTAGATTCCCACTGCCACTCATGGCAGTGCCTAAATTCTTTTGAGACCACATCTCAGAGGATTGAACAAAGCCAACAATGGTGAATTGTTTTCGCTTTAAACTAGACCTAGTTCCCGCCTTTTCTTCAAGTGTGAGGGTATCCCCTAATCGATAACGATCCTCCCAAAAACTCGCTAGGGCCAGTTCCCCTTCTTTTTTGGGCAGACGCCCCTTGGTCACACGCAAAGAAGAGAGACTCTTTGGGGGAGAAAAAAGTCGGATTGCCTTTCCTGTTCCTTTCACCGTCAGATCCAGCAGTGAACCAAATTCGACACGCGCCCCTTTGACTCCTAAAAGCTCCTCTTGGTCTACCTGGTCTAATCCCAAGCCCCCCACGACGGCAAGATCCAGCATCTTTTGTTGTTGAATAAACTGATTAGCTGTTCGGTGCATATTTGGGGTGGTCACCTTTAAGCCAACCAAGGCCAAGCTTCCCAACAACATCAAGGTTAAGATGGAGAGAAAACGTCCTTTTGAATGTGTAAAAGAACCAAACAGATCCTTCCAATAGATTTTTCGTTTCATGCTAGCACCTCTTCTAATACTCTAGTGTAGCAATATCTTGAGGAAGCTCATTGATTTCTACCGACTTGACCTTGGCATCATGCATGCGAATCACACGGTCTGCAATTGGAGCTAAAGCAGCATTATGGGTTACGATGATGACCGTCGCTCCCTTTTTACGAGACATATCCTGTAAAATCCCCAATACTTGCTTACCTGTCTGGTAGTCTAAGGCTCCTGTAGGCTCATCGCAAAGGAGGATTTTTGGATTTTTCGCCACTGCCCGAGCAATCGCCACCCGTTGTTGCTCTCCACCTGACAATTGGGCAGGAAAATTATCAAGACGATTGCCAAGTCCTACTTCTCTTAAAACGGCTTCCGGATCCAAGGCATCAGAGACGATTTCTGAAGCCAATTCGACATTTTCCTTGGCTGTCAGATTGGCTACTAAATTATAAAATTGAAAGACAAAGCCAACGTCCTCTCGTCGATAATCCGTTCGTTGATGGGAATTGAGCTTAGAAATATCCACCCCATCAATCAGGACCTGTCCTTCGTCATTCGTGTCCATCCCTCCTAAGATATTGAGAACCGTTGATTTTCCAGCTCCTGACGCCCCTAAAATAATGACCAATTCGCCTTTTTCAATCTCAAAAGAAACATCCTGATTAGCGAGAATCTCCGTTTCTCCACTAGTGTATCGCTTGTAACAGTGCTGCATTTCGATGTAGGCCATTTTCTCTCTCCTCCCTCCTATTTCCTATCTATATTATAGTCCTTTTCGAATAGATTACAAAGAAATCGAGGCATCAATAATAGTGATTCTTCCTCATTATCATGAACTATCATAAATTTTATGCTATAATGGAGACAAATTGATTTATTCTTAGAAAGAAGGCTCATCGTGAGTTTACAACAGTTTGAAAGGAAATCACTTCAAGAAATTAACCAGTCTATTGACGTGCCAAAAGGCATCCCCTTTTGGAAGACTCTTCTACTCTTTTCAGGACCAGGAAGTCTGGTAGCTGTCGGCTATATGGATCCGGGAAACTGGATTACCAGTGTGGTCGGAGGGGCCCAATACCGCTACCTCCTCTTATCAGTGGTTCTTCTCTCCTCTTTAATCGCCATGCAGTTGCAACAAATGGCTGGGAAATTAGGGATTGTCCATCGTAAGGACCTGGCCCAAACAACCGCCCATCACTTGCCAAAATGGCTTCGCTATACCCTTTGGATTGTGATCGAGCTTGCCTTGATGGCGACAGATTTGGCGGAAGTCATCGGCTCAGGGATTGCCCTCCACCTCCTCTTTGGTTGGCCTTTGCTCTTTTCCATTCTGATCACCATCTTTGATGTTTTCCTCTTATTGGGCCTTATGCATCTAGGATTTCGAAAGATCGAGGCCATCGTATCAACCTTGATCCTCACAATCCTTGCGATTTTTGGTTATCTCGTCTTTCTTTCGAAGCCAGATATCGGGGGAATCTTCGCTGGCTTCCTCCCTCAAAAAGAGGTGCTAGGAATTGGGCTACCAAAAGGAAATGAAGCCTTAACCCTGGCGCTTGGAATCATCGGAGCAACGGTGATGCCCCACAACCTCTATCTCCACTCTTCCATTTCGCAAACGCGTAAGGTCGATTACAAAGATCCAGCAGATATCAAACGGGCAGTGCGCTTTATGACCTGGGATTCAAATATTGAATTGAGTTTGGCTTTTGTCGTCAACTCCCTCCTCTTGATTCTTGGAGCGGCCCTCTTCTTCGGACACGGAGATAAGATTGGTGCTTTCTCTAGCATGTACAATGCCCTCAAGGATAACCATATTGCTGGTGCCATCGCTAGTCCTTTCTTGTCCACCCTCTTTGCCATCGCTTTGTTAGCTAGTGGTCAAAATTCAACCATTACTGGGACCCTAACCGGTCAAATTGTTATGGAAGGTTTCTTGCGATTCAGACTACCACAATGGGCGGTGCGTCTCATGACTCGGATCATTGCCCTTCTTCCCGTTATCATTGTCGCAATTTTATTCGGTGACCAAGAACATGTCCTCGATGACCTTCTGGTATATTCTCAAGTCTTCCTATCAGTGGCTCTTCCTTTCTCCATCTTCCCTCTGGTTTATTTCACCTCCAACAAGGAAATCATGGGAGAGCATGTCAATGCGAAATGGAATACCTTCTTAGGCTATCTCGTTGCGATTGTCTTAACCATCTTAAATTTCAATTTGATTGTGACGACTTTTATCAAATAAAGAAACCAGCACTTAAATCGTGCTGGTTTTTTTGTTCGTCACTCTATCTTGTTCCTCCTTTTCCTAAAAATTTCCTGACCATTTTTTTAGGAGGGAATTAATTTAAATCACTAATTATTGTGAGGTTTTCACAAAATCTTGTCAGTGCCCGTCATTCATAAATTTGTGAATTTTTTGTACACTTTTCGTTATCTGTACAAAAATGAGAATTATTGTCTAATTTATATTTTTGGAGTATAATGCTATTTGTTAGTGTCGTGAAATTATTTAACCTATAAATTATTTCAATATCAAATAAATAGAAACAGATTTATACAACTATAGAAAGGAACATATGGTACGCCAAAGACAAACAACAACCAAGTCAGACTTACGGAATGCACTCTCGAAACTGCTTTTACAACAACCTTTTGACAGCATCACTATTCGACAATTAACCGAAACCGCTGGAATTAACCGCGGGACCTTCTATCTGCATTATGTCGATAAATACGACATGTTTGAGCAAATGAAAATGGATATGATGCAAGAATTGGATAGCCTCTTCGTTGAAGGAAGTCCTGTCAAGGTAAACTTTCTCAATGTGTTGACCGCTATTAAAGAGAATTATGATTTTATATATGCATTGTCACAATCCTGTTGCTCGGACTTTAGTAAATTGGTAAGAAGTTTTACCCTTCATGCACTGGACGATACTCCCCACGCTAAAGAACACATCATTTCAGACTTTCAAGTTCCATACAAGTATGGTCTAGAAATTTTCATCGCTACGATCGAATCTGTAATTGTTACCTGGTTAGAATCGGGTGCAAAAGAGGACCCCATTGAAATTGGAACGATCATTCTCAGTGTCTGCGACTTTGCTAGCTGGAACTAAATCCCCCAACCTTTTCCTATCCTTCTGGAGAAGGTTTTTCTTTTGGCAAATGAAAAAAGATCTGATCACCTTGTTCAACTTGTTTGTAAGGAAGCAAAAAGGCAGGATCCTAACATCCTGCTTTTAGAATGTAGACAAACTACTTTAAAGTAAAATAAGTTAAGCGATTTTGCAAAAAAGAAATAAAAATGAATTCCAATTTTTAAATCGATTCAAGAAAATACCGAAACTTTCCGCTGTGAGAAAAGTGCCTGAAACCTTATTGT
>CABKMC010000100.1 GCA_902373455.1 uncultured Streptococcus sp. | reverse complement strand
GATAAAATGGTGATCGCTGCTAATGTTAACAAAACGGCTTCAACGAAAATAAAAATTTGTATTTTCCACATAGTCTACCTCATCTTTTCCTATTTTATCAAATTTTTCCTCATTTGACTTCCGTCTGTGGTTGGATAATAGCAGACAATCAAAAAGACCCAGAAATCCATCTGAGTCTTAGACTGATTTATTAATCTCCACTAGTTGCACTACTGCTTGAACTTTCTGTATCTGATCGTTCAGCAGAAGATGAACTAGATGTATCTGAACTTGATGAGGCTTTCGTACTTGAAGAAGCCGTCACTTTAGGCTCATATACAGTCAAAACAATTCGTGTTCGGTTAATATCCACCGTACTCGAAACTTCTGGAGTTTGACTAACAATTTGACCGGCAGAAACAACTACCCCATCAGGGAGATGTTCTGTTTTTCTTAATTCGATATTGGCTTCTTTAATACCATAGATCTCAATCAAATTACTTCTAGCAAAATCATAAGTTGATCCAACATAGTTTGGCATTTCAATTGAAGTCGTTTCTTTCGCTACTTTCAAAACAATCTTGGTTTTTGAATTCAGAGAATATTGCTCTCCTGGAGCTGGGGTTTGTTCAAGAACTGTCCCTGCAGCATAATCGAAGGTCTCAACTTCTTCAATCGTGATCATTTTGCTTGATACTTTATAAGTATTTTTCAGATCTTCCTCTGCTTTAGCTCGTGTTTCTCCTACATAGTTTGGCATTTCAAAACTATTTGGACCTTTTGAAACAATCAAATCAATGCGACTTTGTTCTTTCTTTTGAGCACCTGCATTTGGATTGGTTCGAATGACATAGCCTTCTGCAACCGAATCACTGTACTCTTCTTTCTCTTCACCGACTTGAAGGTCTTGTCCCTCAATAACCGCTCTAGCCTCGGCAATGGTTTTGCCGGAAACATCTGGAACTGTTTTATTGGCTGGGCTCATATACAACAAGAAAGTAAAGGCTGCAAGAACTAGTGCAATGGCAACAAACAAGACCTTGTAGCGCGCCCGCAAGCGTCTTCTTGGCTTTTTACTTGGTGCCATTGTCTGCTGGTCAGATAATGGTCGATTAGGATCTACCGAACTGATTTCACTGCGTACCTCAGAGATTGGAACAGGAGCCGTCTTTGGAGTTGGACTCACTTTTGGAAGAGTCTTTGTATCAGCTTTCGATTGATCTTCAAAAATCAGTTTTTTCTCATTTCTTCTCTCGTAGGACAAGCAACTTGAAAGGTCCACATACATCTCTGCCACTGATTTATAGCGATCCGTCAGTTTTTTAGCTGTCGCTTTGATCACCACATTTTCTAAAGCTTGTGGAACATTCTTATTTTCTTCACGAATAGAGGGGAGTGGCTTTTGAAAATGCTGCAAAGCAATTGTGACTGCACTATCTCCATCATAAGGAATGTGTCCTGTCAACATCTCATAGAAAATGATCCCCATCGCATAGATGTCACTTTGCACCGTAGCTTTTGAACCACGCGCCTGCTCAGGGGACAAATAATGAACCGACCCCAACATCGAGTTGGTCTGGGTCAAGCTAGTCTCTGCGAAGGCCACTGCAATCCCAAAGTCTGAAACTTTTGCTGTTCCATCTGGTGTCAAGAGGACATTCTGTGGTTTTAAATCTCTATGGATAATGCCACGCGTATGGGCAAGACGCATAGCTAGAAGGATCTGCCCCATCAAACGAACAGCTTCTTCATTTGATAAAGGAGCATTTTCTTTGATATAGCGTTTCAAGTCTAAACCTGCAACATATTCCATTGCAAGGTATTGTTGTCCTTCTTCTTCGCCAATGTCTGTAATCCGAACGATATTTGGATGGTCCAGCTCTGCCATCGCCTTTGCTTCACGCTGAAAACGCGCAACTGCAATGGGATCCGTCTGGTAATTCGTACGCAGTACCTTGACTGCAACTTCTTCCCCATCTAAAATCAAATCACGCGCAAGATAAACATCTGCCATCCCGCCGCGTCCAATTTGTTGGATGATTTTATATCGCCCGGCAAAAATTTTGCCGATTTGAATCATGCTGCGTCCTCCTCAGTAAAGTGGAGCAGTACAACAGTGATATTATCCAAGCCTCCAGCATTATTGGCAAAACGAATCAAGGTTTGAGCTTTTTCTTCCAGTGAAACATCACTCAAGACAATATCTCTGATTTCATCTGGGCCAATCATATTGGTTAAACCGTCACTATTGATCAAAATATAATCATCTGCTTCAATCGTCACCAAACCATAATCCGGCTCTAACTCATCTTTTTGACCAATGGACTGAGTGATGATGTTACGTTGAGGATGATGGGCTGCTTCTTCCTCTGTAATTTGACCAGCTCGCAAAAGAGCATTTACAAGAGAATGGTCACTGGTCAACTGCTGGTATTCGCCCTGACGAATGAGGCCAATCCGCGAATCCCCAACATGGGCATAAATCACTTGTCCTTCTACAAAAGCCAAGGCTTCTAGTGTCGTTCCCATTCCTTTGTGCTCATCATCTTGCCCAGCCAAATGAATCCGACGATTCACAGCTTCTAAATGTTCTGCAAACCATTCCCGTACTTGATTAACCGTCTCGATCTCAGAAGAAACCCAAGCCGCACCTAGGTCTGTGACTGCCATTTCACTAGCAATATTTCCGGCACGGTGTCCTCCCATACCATCAGCAAGAAAAACCATCGGTTTTCCTGCCTTGTTTGTATATTGATTTGCATAGTCTTGGTTATTTGTCCGTCTTTGACCTACATCGGTTAAGATCGTCATATCCATACTGTCAGTTTCCTCCTGATATTATGAGATTCTCTTAAAACGACTGATAAAGAAGCCGTCGCTTCCATATAATTCGGGTGTAACAAGGATACAATCATTTTTAAGAATATCTTTTCTTTCGTGATCCAATGGGACTTGTTCGAAATTTGGATGGTTTTTCAAAAATTGGTCCACCACTTCAAAATTCTCTTTACCCATAATTGTACACGTACTGTACACTATTATACCACCTTTACGCACACTTTGACAAACACTATCCAGAATGGCCAATTGAATAGCTTGTAAAGATACAAAATCTGCACTCTCTTTATTGTACTTGATATCAGGCTTTCTCCGTATCAAACCAATCCCTGAACAAGGCGCATCCACCAAAATTTTATCGAAAGCATCAGGTCCAAATGTTTCAAAGACTTTTGTCGCATCTAACTTCTTTGTCAAAATTTTGTCCGCAACATGGAGCCGATTAGCATTTTCTTGAATCAATTTGAGCTTATGGTCATAGAGATCCAAGGCTGTGACTTTCCCAGTTGTGAGATAAGAAGCCAGGTGGGTCGTCTTTCCACCTGGAGCCGCACAGGCATCTAAAACCCACTCATCTCCTTGCAAATCCAAAGCTGGTGCCACCAATTGACTGGACTCGTCTTGAATAGTAATGCGTCCCTCTTTAAACAAGGAATGCGCCGCAAAATGTCCCTGCTCTTTCACGAGAGCGGACGGAGCAAGTAGAGAGGAGGTTGCTTCGAACAGCTGAGCCAACTCTTCTTTTTCGTCCAGATCAATCACACGAATACTGGATTTATTACGCTGATAAAGACTCTTAAAAATAGCACAAGCACGTTCTTCACCGTATTCTTCGATCAATGCTTTGACCAACCATACAGGTAGGGAATACTCTACCGAATAACGTTTGTTCTTTCGCTTGATTGTATCAATAGCTGGTAGTCCTTCGCGGATGAGCTTTCTAAGAATAGCATTGACAAACTTCTCACTGCCTTCTTTACGACGTTTTGCTATCCGGACAGCTTCATTGACGATGGCATGGTCAGGAATGCGATCCAAGTAGACCAGCTGATACAAACTCATCATCAAAAGATAATAGAGCCAAGGATCTAATTTCGTCCGGTCCTCAATCACGTGGGCGAGATACCACTCGAGTGTTATCTTCCGCGCTACGGTACCATATACAACTTCCGTAACAAAACTTCTATCTTTATCTGAAAGTTGAGAATGTTCTAGTGCTTGATTTAAAGCAAGATTAGAATAGGCTCCATGTTCAAAAACCTCTTCTAAAACTCCAAGGATCTGTTCACGCACATTCATTTGTTTACCTTCCAAAGTGATCTCCTACTTTCAATTGACGGCCCGCACCATTCAAAAAGTCTGTAATGAACATTTTTGGTTTTCCTGCAGGCTGCACAACTTTGAGAGATAGTGCCCCTTCACCTGCAGCTACTACCAACTCTTTTTTGCTCAAACCAATAACTTCTCCTGGATTTCCATTTCCTTCACATGGCTCTGCTTCATAGACTTTGAAGCGTTGACCATTTAAAAACGTATGAGCGACCGGCCAAGGATTCATCCCTCGGATCTGGTTAAAGACTTGACGGTTGGTTTTGGTCCAGTCCAAAACCTCTTCTTCCGGTAAAATATTCGGTGAAAATGTGACCAAACTAGAATCTTGAGGTCTTGGCTGGATCTCCCCTTCCAGGTAAGCTGGCAAAGTATCTAGGAGTAGATCCCGTCCAAGGACTGCCAATTTTTCAAACAAAGTTCCCACATTGTCCTCATCTAAAATTGGGAGAGAACGAGCTGCAATCATGTCTCCGGCATCCATTTCCTTGACCATTTCCATAATTGTAACCCCAGCTTCTTCGTCACCATTGATCAGGGCATAGTGAATGGGAGCTCCACCTCTATATTTAGGTAATAAAGACGCGTGGACATTCACAGCGAACTGAAAGTTTTCTAGTAATTTTGTCGGTAAAAATTGGCCAAAAGCAGCGGTCACAATTCCATCCGCATTCAAGGATAGGAGAGTTTCCATTTCTGGACTACCTGATAATTTCTCAGGTTGCAGAACTGGTAATTGATGCTCCAAAGCTACTTGCTTCACTGGAGTCATTCGAATTTCTTTTTTACGACCTACTTTGCGGTCTGGTTGCGTCACAACTGCCAGAATTTCATAACGAGAATCTGCTAACAATCCCTTTAAAAC
>CABKMC010000099.1 GCA_902373455.1 uncultured Streptococcus sp. | reverse complement strand
ATTTTTTAAAAAAGACTGAGTAAATCGACGAGCTATTTGCAACTCGATTTCTCAGTCTCCTTTCTATGTTCTATCTTACTCCTCCTGCAAGATCTGATTAATAAAGTCTGCAATTGATTCAGCTACCTTTTGCATTTCGAGAGAACCTAGCGCACCTAGATCATTTTCATAAATGCTATCGTCCCCATTCTTTTTGAGGAAATAGGCCAGATCCCCATCTTGACCGATCATAAAGAAATCTGGTTCATCCTCATCAATCTGGTAGGTTTGATTGCGTTCGGTAAGATCCTCTTTAGCATAGAGGTAAATACCTGTCTCACCAATGTCATAACCTGGCTGATCCCCTAAGTCATCAAGAAATACCTGATATCCTTTCGGCAAGGAAAAACCAAAATCATATTCGTGCATGCTTTAACCTCCTGCTTTCTCAGTTCTCTATTTCAAACTCCAGCCACCATCAATCGTCAGGATTTGTCCCTGCATGGCAGAGGCCTTCCCACTAGCCAAAAAGAGACTGACTTCTGCCACTTCCTCTGGCTCAATCCAGCGTTTGATAGGCGTTTCACTGGCTACCCAGTCTGCTAAACCTCCTGGTTCAAAATCCGCTGCGGTCATACCAGTCTTAACTGCACCAGGAGCAATGCCAAAGACCTGAATCCCAGCTTCAGCATAATCCAGGGCCAATTGCTTGGTAAATCCTGCTAAGGCATGTTTAGAAGAGGTATAGGCGTGCCCACCTCCGCCTGCAAGGCTAGAAGCAATGGAGCACATATTGATGATGATCCCTTGCTTCTTCTCCAACATTTGAGTCAGATAATGTCGTGTCAGCTCTACCGGAGTCACATAGTTGATCTCAAAGATCTCCTGAATCTCCTGAGCACTTTGCTCAAGAAGCGGTTTGTAATCATCCAAGACCCCAGCTGTATTGCACAAGACCTCTACCTCAGGACACCAGTCGAAGATTGGTGTCAAATCCAAGGTTAAGTCTCGCTGTAAGAAGTGAAAATCGCCTGGCAACTGAGGATCTGCTCCTTGGTCCACTCCATAAACCTGATAGCCCTTTTCTAAAAACAAACGAGCTTGCGCCAGACCAATCCCGGAGCTCACGCCTGTAATCAAGACCCGTTTAGTCATGGACTTCCACCCAATCTGTCGCTAGAACATCACAGGGAGTTGGACTCCACATGGAAAAGCCTTCGCCTTCACCAGACACGTTAATGAGGAAATAAGGTGTCACTTCCAGAGCCACCCCATTTTGCTCGATGGTATCAAACAATTGGACATAGTTTTCTGCTCCACCCCATCCTGTTCGTACATATTTTTTCTTGGCTTTTAATCCTGGTAAAATCTCTTCAAATGTCATGGTGTTCTCCTTTGTTATCTATTTAACTTTCTCCCTTTATTATACCAAAAAAAGAGCTTTCCCTATACAAAAAGCCAGAGTTCTTCTACTCTAGCTTTCATCTTTTATTGATTTTCTTCTGAATGGCGATACCCATAGCCAAAATAAATTCCTATCCCAATCAAGAGAGCAACTCCAAAGGCCAGCCAGGTCGATAGAGAATACTGGGTCATAAAGGACACACAGACCACAATCGATAGGATTGGCAAAACCGGAACCAAAGGCGTTTTAAATTCACCAGGTCCAGGAGCACCGTGTTCCTTGCGCAATTTCAAGAGAGCGAAGGCCAACATAACCAGGTAAGCCAAGGTACAGATATTTAAAAAGGAAGCGATACTAGCTAGCGGAAAAACTCCACCGGCAATGGCAGCCATCAATCCAGCGACCAAGGTCGCATTTTTTGGAATTCTGGTTTTAGGATCGAGCTGTTTCATCGCTTTTGGCAAAAGGCCATCTCGCGCCAAACTGTAAATCATCCGTGAGAGGGCAAAGGTCATCGAAATGCAGACGGTAATCAGGGTCAAAATAGCGACCAACGATACATAATTCCCTGCCCAGCTAGCTCCTACCTGACGGAGGGCAAAGGCAACCGCATCATCTACATTTAAGTTCTTAAAAGGAACCATGCCGGTCAAAACCAGGGTAACCAAGATATAAAGAACCGTTGTGATCAAAAGACTAAGGACGATGCCGCGAGGAACGTTCTTTTGTGGTTCCTTGATTTCATCGACCGCCATTGAAATGGACTCAAAACCAAGAAAGGCAAAGAACATGAGAGAAGCGCCAGCCATAATCCCTGTTTGACCACCATAAATTTCGCCAAAGCCATAAGGAGCAAAGTTTCCCCAGTTACCAGGATTTAGGTGAAAAATCCCGACAAGAATAAACAAGGTAAGAGCTGAGAACTTGAGTAAGACCAGCAAGGAATTGAAGCGTAAAACAGCTTTTGCATTCATAAGGACCAAGGCTGTGACGAGGACCATGACCAAAATAGGCAAGAGATCCACATAAGTTCCCGCAGCTGGATCAAAAGTCCCATTTAAAGCCGTCGGCAGGCGCCAGCCAAGATTGGCCAACAACCCCTTGAAATACGCAGCCCAACCTGAGGCTACCCCTGATACGGCGGTCATAAATTCCATCACAGTCAACCAACCTGCAACCCAGGCTGGAAACTCTCCAAAAATGGTATAGAGATAACTATAGGCCCCACCAGTTGAAGGGATGCGAGAGGCAAACTCAGCAAAGAAGAGGGCAGATAGGCCGACGCAAAACGCCGCAATCACAATCGAAAGGATGAGGGCTGGACCAGCTAAATTCGCCGCTGCAGTCCCCGTAATCGTGAAGATCCCTGTTCCCACCATGGCACCGATACCTAAAATAATTAAATCCCACATTCGCAAATGGCGATTTAGACCCGGGTGTACTTGCCCAAGTCCCTTTTTTCGAAACAAATTCATGTATATTCTCCCATCTAATGAGTTTATTCTATCATACTTGGATAAAAAAGAGAGTGGGACAGAAATCGGTAATTCGTTAGAATTCGATTTCGTCGTCCCACCTCCGCACAGTTGAGTAGGGCTGTAAAAGCTGATGAAATCAGCGTAGTAGAGCCCACTCAACCACTGCGTCTTGCTCGACAATCCAAAGACAATTGAGGACAATTGAGATGCTAGGACTTTTGTCCCAGCCCCCCTTTTCTTTCTATTTATCACTTTTCGGCTTGTCTTTTTTCAAAGCACGAATCGTAAACCAATAATAAATAACCAGCCCAAAAACGATGATCACTGTGGGCAGAAGAACTGTCATACCAAGATTCTGAACTCCTTGTGCCAAGGTCCAGCGATGTAAGAATCCAACCACTAAAAAGGCGACGATAGGAAAGATGAAGGCTCTGCCAAGCTCTTCTTTCCATTGCCAAAGAATGAGAGCTCCACTAGCTCCTGTCATAAGGAGAGTATCCCATGGATTCGGCACTGTCAACCAAGCAAGGGCTGGTAAGAAGCGAACTCCCACTATTTCACTGAAAAAATAGAATCCTAAAACCAAAACGATTGCCACATGGATTGCTTTTTTCGACTTTTCTTCTGCAAAAATGAGGCGACGAAGGAGATAGAAGAGTAGCCCAATTGCTAGGAGTCCCAAAATGATGTCGGTTAAATAGACGAGAGGCTTGAGCACAAGGACTGCTTGTGAAGCAAAATCACTTAAGAGGCGATAGAAAATCACAATTCCCGAGATGATCGCTCCATATTTCAGAACAGACCGTGTCGATTCTTTGGGCATATTTTCGATGATTTGGTCTGCCATTTCCTTTGGATCCTGTCCAAAATAGTCCTTTGCTGTCAATCCATCCGCTCCTGCTTGCGAAAAATCTAGCGCAAGATTATAGACCTGCTCTCTCAAAGCCTTCTCCTCATATAAGAAACCGGCGAAATTGAAATAATCCCAGAGATCTTGGAAATAAGCTTGGTCCTCCTGGCTAAAGGTTTGAACCAAAGCCTGCGTTTCTTCATAATAAATAACTGATGTCATCTTTCTTCCCCCTTTCTTTGGAGACGAAATACAACGAAGGTCAGGACGAGTCCTATGAGAGGAAGTAGCCAGCCTAATAAGTGAGCAGTTTCCTGATTCACAAGACGAATCCAGCATCCCGTAACTAGGAAAGTCAGGCCCATGACTAGTAGACTCGTCATCAAACGCTCCCTGCTTCTATAAGCCATAACCGCAAACCCAATTAGGTCTAGGACAGCAAGAACAACCGCCCAACCATCTGATAAGAAGAGACTCCCAATGTGGCCAAAATAGATCGAAAATAGTCTTACGATGTTCAGAAATACCATCAGGCAGATCACACTGATAAAAATAGCCCAAGGCCACTTCATTTCACCATAGCTCTGTTTGGACCATAGCCACGTGATGAACTGGCTAAACACCAAGAAATTGAATAAAATAACAACATAGGTCAGGGGTTCGATTTTCAGTGGCGTCATCCAGGTAAAATCCATTAAATAACGCATGCCAACTAAGATCACTCCAAGTAGGAAGACGAGTCCCACATAAGATCCTAAAGAGCGTTTAGGCAAATCTGAAAGAACTTGATCCACCATAGCTCGTGGATCCTTTCCAAAATAATCCACTGCACGAATGCCTTCTTTCTCAGCAACTTTTAGGTCGCAAACCATATTGTAGAGTTGTTCACCGAGTGCTTCATCATCATAAAAATAGGACTTAGCCCCAATATAGGCCACCATTTTTTTCACATAGGCTTGATCCTCTTTGTTTAAGTGAATCAATTCATCTGACATTTTTTCAGTATAACTTTCTACCATTCGTCTCCCTCCTTCTTGATACGTTCTACTTTTGTGACTAGCTCCTGCCACTGGTCCCAAAATTCCCCTAAACGCTCTTTTCCAGCATCACTGAGTGAAAAATATTTACGATCAGGACCATCTGGAGACGGCCTCATTTCCCCATGAATAATTCCTTGTTTTTCTAATTTTTGAAGTAGGGGATAAATGGTCCCAGCGACAATCTTATCAAATCCTATCTCTTTGAGACTTTGAATCAATTCGTAGCCATAGATGGCCTTTTTGGAAATAATCTCCAGCACACAGCCCTCCAAGACTCCCTTTAGTAATTGGGACTCTTTCATCCTTCTCACCTCTTTCTTCACATATTCACTAGTTGGTTTTACATACTAGTTTATTCACTATCAGTATACTCTTTCTCAACTAGTATGTAAAGCAAAATAGTAACTTTTTTAAAAAAATTTTAT
>CABKMC010000098.1 GCA_902373455.1 uncultured Streptococcus sp. | reverse complement strand
GACTCATATTTACCTTCGCAAGGGACACCCTCTGGCTAAGAAGAAAAAACTGGTCATGGAAGATCTAGCTCAGTTGCCAACTGTTCGCTTTACCCAAGAAAAAGATGAGTATCTCTATTATTCAGAGAATTTTGTCGATACCAGTTCGAGCTCCCAAATGTTCAATGTAACCGACCGGGCTACCTTGAATGGGATCTTGGAGCGGACAGATGCTTATGCGACAGGATCAGGCTTTTTAGATAGCCAGTCAGTGAATGGCATTACTGTGATTCCTTTAGAAGACAACTTGGACAATAAGATGGTCTATGTCAAACGCGAAGAGGTGGATCTCTCACCTGTAGCAGAGAAGTTTGTCAAGGTCATGGAAGCATATTTTGATCAAAAGAGGTAAGTCATGAAGAGAAAAACAATGGTTCCGGTAGCAATCGTGCTATTGGTCCTACTGGATCAGTTGGTCAAATGGTATGTAGTCAAGAACATTCCACTGGGTGTCGTTAAGTCGTTTATTCCCCATGTGGTCAGCCTGACCTATCTTCAAAACACAGGTGCAGCTTTTTCGCTTCTTGAAAATCAGCAATGGTTCTTTACCCTCATCACTCTAGTCGTGATGGTGGGGGCCTTTTACTATCTTTATAAGCACCTCAAGGGGTCGCTTTGGATGGTGACGGGCTTGACCTTGGTGATTGCAGGTGGCTTGGGGAACTTTATCGATCGCCTGCGTCAGGGCTTTGTGGTTGATATGTTCCACCTGGATTTTATGAATTTTGCCATTTTTAATGTAGCAGATAGTTATTTGACAGTTGGAGTTTTCTTGCTCCTGATCCTGATGTTGAAAGAGGAAACGCATGGAAATTAAAATCGAAGTAGCCGGTGCGCGACTGGATAAGGCTTTGGCGGATTTGACTCCCTTGTCACGAGCTGTAGCCAATGAGCAGATCAAAGAAGGAAAAGTTCTGGTCAATGGAACTGTGAAAAAAGCTAAGTATACGGTCAAAGAAGGAGACACCATCCAGTATGAAGTCCCAGAAGTGGAAGAGGTCAGCTATGAAGCAGAAGATCTGCCCTTAGACATCGTCTATGAGGACCAGGATGTCGTCGTCGTCAATAAACCCCAAGGCATGGTTGTTCACCCGAGTGCCGGCCACACCAGTGGAACCTTGGTCAATGCCCTTTTATACCATGTCAAAGACCTTTCAGGGATCAATGGAGAATTGCGTCCAGGAATCGTCCACCGGATTGATAAAGACACGTCAGGCCTCTTGATGGTCGCAAAAAATGACCAAGCCCACGTCGCCTTAGCAGAGGAACTAAAAGACAAAAAATCTCTCCGGAAGTATTGGGCCATTGTCCATGGTAATCTTCCTAACGATCGGGGCATGATTGAAGCACCAATTGGTCGCAGTGAAAAGGACCGGAAAAAACAAGCAGTGACGGCGAAAGGAAAACCTGCCGTGACCCGTTTTCAAGTCTTGGAACGCTTTGGAAATTACACGCTGGTAGAGTTGCAACTGGAGACCGGTCGCACCCACCAAATTCGGGTGCACATGGCCTATATTGGCCATCCAGTAGCTGGAGATCCTGCTTATGGTCCTAAGAAGACACTCAAAGGGAAAGGACAGTTTCTTCATGCACGGACACTTGGTTTTACCCACCCTCGCACAGGAGTGACTTTGGAATTTACAGCAGAAGTGCCAGCGATCTTTGAGAAAACGCTGGAAGATCTTCGAAAAGGATAATGAAGATGGCTGAATGGAGATTCAGTCACTTTCATTACATACGAAATAAATAGTATTAGAAAGAAACATAGAGATGAAAGCAAAACGAATCGTCTTTAAAGTAGGGACCTCGTCTTTGACCAATCCCGATGGGAGTCTCTCCAGACAGAAGGTCAAGGTCATCACCCAGCAGTTGGCTCTCTTACACGAATCGGGCCATGAGTTGATCTTGGTCTCATCAGGGGCGGTTGCTGCTGGGTTTGGTGCCCTTGGTTTTAAGAAACGACCGACTAAGGTGGCAGACAAGCAAGCCTCTGCAGCAGTTGGTCAAGGTTTATTGATGGAAGAATATACCTCTAATCTTCTTTTACGCAACATTGTTTCTGCACAAATTTTATTAACCCAGGATGACTTTGCGGATCAACGTCGCTATAAGAATGCCCACCAGGCCCTTTCTGTCTTACTAAACCGTGGGGCGATTCCGATTATCAATGAAAATGATACAGTCTCTATCGCTGAGCTAAAAGTTGGTGACAATGATACCTTGAGTGCGCAGGTTGCGGCCATGGCCCAAGCGGATCTTTTGGTGCTGTTGACGGATGTGGATGGCCTCTATACAGCCAATCCTTCTCAGGATCCAACAGCCAAGCGTTTGGAGCGGATCGAGCACATTTCTCGCGAGATGATCGAGATGGCTGGAGGTGCGGGTAGTAGCAATGGAACTGGCGGAATGCTGACCAAACTCAAGGCAGCGACCCTGGCGACAGAGTCAGGAGTTCCCGTCTATATTTGCTCATCTCTCAAGCCTGATGCCTTGATCGAAGCGGCGCAAGAACAAGCAGATGGCAGTTACTTCCTTGCAGAGGACAAGGGTTTAAAAACACAGAAGCAATGGCTAGCTTTTTATGCAGAAAGTAAAGGAGCTCTTTGGGTGGATGCTGGGGCGGCTGAGGCCTTGTTGGAATACGGAAAGAGCTTATTAATTTCGGGTGTGACCAAGGCGGAAGGGGATTTTTCTTATCAAGACATCGTCAGTGTCTATCATCAAGAGTCAGGACAATTACTAGGGAAAGGGAAGGTTCGTCTCGGCCAGTCAGCTGTGCGCGATATGCTCCAATCTAAAAAAGCCAGGGGAATCCTCATCCACCGGGATGATTGGATCTCGGTAACTCCTGAGATTGACTTACTCTTTACAGAATTCTAAAGGAAAATGTATGGAAACAACACAAGTACAATTAGCCTTAGCGAGATCGGCTAAGAAAAGCATCAATACGGCCAGTACAGCTCTTAAAAATCAGGCCTTAGAAGCTATGGCCAGCCAGCTTCTGAAAGCGACAGAAGCCATTTTAGCAGCCAATCAAATCGATATGGAAGCGGCACGCGGGAAGATCTCTGAAGTCATGCTCGATCGCCTATTTCTTGATCAAGAGCGGATTGCAGGGATGGCACAAGGGATCCGTGCTTTAATCGATCTGCCAGATCCGATTGGGGAAGTGCTGGATACTGAAGTTTTGGAAAATGGTCTTGAAATCCAGAAAGTTCGAGTAGCCATGGGCGTCATTGGGATCATTTATGAAAGCCGTCCAAATGTAACGTCAGACGCTGCAGCCCTTGCCATCAAGAGTGGAAATGCAGTGGTTCTTCGTACTGGAAAGGATGCCTTTCATTCCGCCCAAGCGATCGTGACCGCACTCAAGGGTGGATTGGAAGAAGCCGGACTCAATCCAGACCTTCTCCAATTGATCCAAGATACGAGTCGAGCTTCCAGCCTTGCTATGATGAAGGCCAAGGGCTACCTGGACTTGCTTATTCCACGAGGTGGTGCTGGCTTGATCCAAGCAGTGGTTGAAAATGCCATTGTCCCCGTGATCGAGACAGGAACTGGAATTGTTCATGTCTATGTGGACAAGGAGGCTGACTTCCAGAAAGCCCTAGCGATTATTGATAATGCCAAGACCAGTCGCCCCTCTGTCTGCAATGCGATGGAGGTCTTGTTGGTCGATCAAGCGATCGCGTCTGATTTCTTGCCCTTGGTCAAAGAGCGCTTAGTGGATGAGCGGGAAAGATCGGTTGAGTTGCGTCTAGATGAGGACGCACAGGCTATCATTTCTGGAACAGCAGCACAGGAGCAGGATTTTGATACCGAATTTTTAGATTATATTTTAGCAGTCAAGGTTGTTGATGGAGTCAAGGAAGCGGTGGACCACATTGAAGCTCATAGCACCCATCATTCGGATGCCATTGTGACTGAAAATCCTGAGACAGCCGCTTATTTTACCAAGCAAGTAGATTCAGCAGCCGTTTATGTCAATGCGTCTACACGCTTTACAGACGGAGGTCAATTTGGCCTAGGTTGTGAAATGGGGATCTCGACCCAAAAACTCCATGCGCGTGGACCAATGGGACTGCGGGAGATGACCAGTTACAAGTATATCGTCAGTGGAAATGGTCAAGTGAGGTAAGTCATGAAAGTAGCATTTATCGGTCTTGGAAATATGGGAGCTAGTCTGGCCAAAGCGGTCGCAAAAGAAGTGGCTAGCACAGACCTGCTCTTGGTCAACCGTTCCCCACAAAAGGTGGAAGAGTTTATCAGCCAATATGGGGGAACAGCGTCTGATCTTGAACAAGTCTTTCAAGAGGCTGAAGTGATCTTTTTAGGAGTCAAACCCTATCAGATTTGCCCTCTCCTAGAGGAGTATCAGGGCATCTTGGCTCAACGTTCTAATCTGTTGCTGGTTTCCATGGCCGCAGGCCTGGAACTGGAGCGAATGGCAAGTGTAGTTAAAAATGAGCGGGTGGGGCTCATCCGCATCATGCCTAATACGCCTGTAGCCATCGGTCAAGGTGTCATTAGTCTGAGCCGCTCCCAAGCAGTGACAGACCAGCAACTAGCCCAAGTCAAACAGCTCTTAGCAGGAGCAGGGGCCCTCTACGAAATCGAAGAAAAATTGATGGATCCTGCAACGGCTATCGCAGGCTGTGGTCCAGCCTTTGTTTATCAGATGATCGAAGCCATGGCGGATGCAGGAGTAGCCTTGGGACTTTCACGAGAGCAAGCCTTGCAGATGGCGGGCCAGACTTTCAAAGGGGCCGCCAGTATGGTCTTAGAGACGGGGCAACATCCTGGAAGCTTGAAGGATGCAGTTTGTAGCCCGGGTGGCTCAACCATCGCAGGAGTCAATCACTTAGAACAAGTCGGCCTACGGGGCAACATTATTGCAGGTGTGGAAGCTGCCTACAAACGCACCCAAGAAATGGGACAAGAGGCAGGGAAGAATTAGAAAAAAGATTGGTTTTTGCCAATCTTTCAAATTGAAGACAAAGTCCTCTTAGAAACTTTCCTTAGGTGAGAACGAACGTCAGCGAACTTCTTCGAAGTTCCATGACTAATTATTGAGCCCCTTCGCTCTTTAATTTCTGGGCTCAGGCTAAAACAGTTTCCCAAACTGTTTTACTCTCAATAATTCCGAGTGCCTGAAACTATTACGTTTCAGGCACTTTTCTCACGGCGGAAAAGTTTCAATAGAGGCT
>CABKMC010000097.1 GCA_902373455.1 uncultured Streptococcus sp. | reverse complement strand
TTTCTGTATTGCTTGAATCGGTCTGCGTATTGGTGTTAGCATTTGTATTGGTAGCGCTTGAGTCAGAACCCTTATCGTGGACCACGACGACGCTGGTGCTACTAGATGGTTTGTCTTCTGTTTTTTGATTATCTTTATTGAGCAGGCTCATGATGGTAAAGGAAGTGACGATAATCCCTAGGAGACTGGCAATCGTAGCTACAACCGTTTGAAATACGGACAAACCTTGTTTGACTTTCTCACCGCGAGATGGTCTTGTATCAACTTTTTCCTCAGGTTTTTGGTTTTTGTTACTTCTTGAATATTGTGACATGTTCATTCTCTTTCTATCAAAAATTGTTTTTTAACACTTTCCTATTATAAGTCATTTTCTGAAAAATGTCTAAAAAGAACTGATTTTTATAGAGTGATTTTGCTGCGTCTCTCTTTATCAAATCCTTGTCCCAAGCGGTTAGAAATGATAAAATAGAAGTTACGTAAAAAGAAAGTGATGGATGCGTAGGACATGATCTATTTTGACAATTCAGCAACGACTAAACCCTATCCGGAAGCCCTTGCGACTTATACAGAAGTAGCGACTCGGATCTGGGGCAACCCTTCTAGTTTGCATAATCTAGGTAGTCAAGCTACTCGTATTTTGGAAGCTTCTCGGAAACAAATTGCGGAGCTAATTGGCAAGAAAGCTGATGAAATTTACTTCACGTCTGGTGGGACAGAAGGGGACAACTGGATCCTCAAGGGTGTCGCTTTTGAGAAAGCTCCTTATGGCAAGCATATCATTGTCTCTGACATCGAGCATCCTGCCATCAAGGAATCAGCTGCTTGGCTCAAAACACAGGGATTCGAAGTGGATTACGCTCCAGTGGATGCGCGTGGTTTTGTCAAGGTAGATGCCTTGGCTGACCTACTCCGTCCAGATACGACCTTGGTCTCTTTCATGGCCGTCAACAATGAGATTGGCTCCATCCAGCCCATCCATGACATCGCGACTCTCCTAGAAGATCGTCCAACTATTAGTTTTCATGTCGATGCTGTGCAAGCCTTGGCAAAGGTAGCAACAGAAGTTTATCTACCAGAGCGCGTGGACTTTGCGACCTTCTCTAGTCACAAATTCCATGGACTTCGCGGAGTCGGCTTTGTCTACATCAAAGAAGGCAAAAAGATCACCCCTCTCTTAACCGGAGGTGGTCAAGAAAAAGAAATGCGCTCGACAACGGAGAACGTGGCAGGTATCGCAGCAACAGCAAAAGCCTTACGCTTAGCCATGGAAAACCAAGAAGTTTTTGCCAGCAAGACCCAGCAGATGAAAGAAGTCATCCGCAAAGAATTGGCTAACTATCCAGATGTCACTATCTTTTCTGGTGAGGATCACTTTGCGCCTCATATCTTGACTTTCGGGATCAAGGGGGTTCGTGGAGAAGTAGTAGTCCATGCCTTTGAAGAGTTTGATATTTACATCTCGACAACCAGTGCCTGCTCGTCCAAAGCTGGTAAACCAGCTGGAACCTTGATTGCTATGGGAGTGGATAAGAGTATTGCACAGACAGCTGTTCGCTTGAGTCTCGATCTTGAAAATGACATGAGCCAAGTCGAGCAATTCTTGACCAAGTTCAAACTGATTTACGAACAAACACGAAAAGTACGTTAATTTTAGAAGGAAATCAACATGACCTTAACCTATTCAGAAATTATGATTCGCTATGGAGAGCTTTCTACTAAAGGAAAGAACCGCATGCGTTTCATCAATAAACTTCGCAATAATATCCAAGATGTTTTATCTATCTATCCAGCTGTCAAAGTGACAGCCGACCGCGATCGGGCGCATGCTTATCTGCATGGGACGGATTATGAGCCGGTGGCAGAATCCCTCAAGCAAGTTTTTGGAATCCAAAATTTTTCACCTGTTTACAAGATTGAAAAATCAGTACCAGCCTTAAAAGCGGCAGTGCAAGGGATTATGAAGGAGATATACAAGGAAGGCTTGACCTTTAAAATCTCAAGTAAGCGGAGTGACCATACCTTTGAGCTCGATAGCCGTGAACTCAATCAAACCCTAGGTGGAGCTGTCTTTGAAGCCATCCCAACGATTCAGGCTCAGATGAAAAAGCCAGATATCAATCTGCAAGTCGAAATCCGAGAAGAAGCAGCCTACATCTCTTATGAAACCATCAAGGGAGCAGGAGGTCTTCCAGTTGGGACTTCTGGGAAAGGGATGCTCATGCTATCTGGTGGGATCGACTCTCCAGTAGCTGGCTACTTAGCCTTGAAGCGTGGGGTGGATATCGAGGCGGTTCACTTTGCGAGCCCCCCTTATACCAGCCCAGGTGCCTTGAAAAAAGCCCATGACTTAACACGGAAGTTGACCAAGTTTGGGGGCAATATCCAATTTATCGAAGTGCCCTTCACAGAGATCCAAGAGGAAATCAAGGCAAAAGCACCGGAAGCTTATCTCATGACCTTGACCCGCCGCTTTATGATGCGCATCACAGATCGTATTCGCGAGGTTCGCGGTGGTTTGGTGATTATCAATGGTGAAAGCTTAGGACAAGTGGCTAGTCAAACCTTAGAGAGTATGCAGGCCATCAATGCGGTAACCAATACACCAGTTATCCGTCCGGTGGTGACCATGGACAAGTTGGAAATCATAGATATTGCCCAAGAGATTGATACCTTTGAAATCTCTATCCAACCGTTTGAAGACTGTTGTACCATCTTTGCACCAGATCGTCCAAAGACTAATCCGAAACTCAAAAATGCAGAGCAGTATGAGCAACGGTTGGATGTGGAAGCCTTAGTTGAGCGAGCTGTAGCAGGCATCATCGTAACAGAGATCACACCAAAAGTAGAAAAAGACGAGGTTGATGACCTGATTGAGGATTTGCTATAGGAGAGACTGGGCGTATCCAGCCTCTTTTTCTAACCAACTTAAAGGAGACAAGATGAAAAAAATTATCGTATTAATGACAAGTTTGCTTCTGTTGACAGGCTGTGTCAAAGTATCGTTTACTGGCCCGAAAAAAGAAGAGAAGACTAGCCAATCAAGCAATAGAAAAAAAGAACCCCTCACATTTGTCAGGGCCGAGCAGTATAAAGACCAGGACAACGAAGTTTTGGAAGCGTCTGAGAAATTTATCAAGGAACATCCAACGCTTGGAGAAGCTGGAAAATTATTTGTCTTTTTTCCAGGATATACCTTTGGAAATGAGGAAAATCGCTTCGCCTTATTCTTTATTGTGAATCGTACCACCACAACCATCGATCGTGATGGATCCTTTGTCCTGAATTTGGAATATGATGGAGAGCCACTTTTTAAAGATGTCACAGTTGACTATGAAGTGAGCGAATCGGGTGTGTTAAAACCCAATACTGCTGCAGCGATTCCGATAAAAATTACTAAGGAACAAGAAGAAAAAATGAAGGGGATGAACGATTCGTCTAAAGCCAAAATGAGCTTTAATGACTTTAAATTTAAGGATAAGTAGATGAAAGCCGGTTTTGAATGCGATCTTAAACTACAAGATAAAAAAAATAGATTTTTCAAAGAAAATTCGCTTTCAAAGCGCAAAAATACTTGTCTTTGTCTGATAGAAGTGATATACTTAGAGAGTTGACTATGCACATGCCTGTGCAACCGCTCGAACATCGTCGCTCATTTCCATGAGAGTAAGTGGTTCGTCCCACGATGCTAGGCGAGTCTTCACAAAAATACGGGGAAACCCAAAAATACATAGGAGGTGCATAATGAGCACATACGCAATCATTAAAACTGGCGGAAAACAAGTTAAAGTTGAAGTTGGTCAAGCAGTCTACGTTGAAAAATTGAACGTTGAAGCTGGTCAAGAAGTTACATTTAACGAAGTTGTTCTTGTTGGTGGTGAAAACACTGTTGTCGGAACTCCACTTGTTTCAGGAGCTACTGTTGTTGGAACTGTTGAAAAACAAGGTAAACAAAAGAAAGTTGTTACTTACAAGTACAAACCTAAAAAAGGTAGCCACCGTAAACAAGGTCACCGTCAACCTTACACTAAAGTTGTCATCAACGCTATCAACGCTTAATTTTTAGGAGAACACATGATACAAGCAGTCTTTGAACGAGCCGAAGATGGCGAGCTGAGGAGTGCAGAAATCACTGGGCACGCTGGAAGCGGTGAATATGGCTTTGATGTCGTGTGTGCATCGGTTTCGACTCTAGCCATTAACTTTGTCAACTCTGTTGAGAAATTTGCAGGCTACGAACCGGATCTAGAATTAAACGAAGAAGAAGGTGGCTTCCTTCGGGTCACAATCCCGACAGATATTCCACCACATCAAAGAGAAATGACCCAACTATTCTTTGAATCATTTTTCTTAGGGATGGCAAACTTATCGGAGAACTCTTCAGAGTTCGTCCAAACAAGAGTTATCACAGAAAACTAACATGGAGGAAAACAATTATGTTGAAATTGAATCATGCCAACTTGCAACTTTTCGCCCACAAAAAAGGTGGAGGTTCTACATCAAACGGACGTGATTCACAAGCAAAACGTCTTGGAGCTAAAGCAGCTGATGGACAAACTGTAACAGGTGGATCTATCCTTTACCGTCAACGCGGAACACACATCTACCCAGGTGTGAACGTTGGACGTGGTGGAGACGATACTTTGTTCGCAAAAGTTGAAGGCGTAGTACGCTTCGAACGTAAAGGTCGCGATAAAAAACAAGTTTCTGTTTACCCAATCGCAAAATAAAAAGGTTTTCTAAACCTTTTTGTCCCGAGCCTGATCCAAAGGTGAGGAAGCTAGAAATAGCAAAATTAAAGCTTTCTGATTTATCAGAAGGCTTTTTTCTTTTATTTATTTAAAAACATCATGTTTACTCCTATTAATATAATGTTTGATTCTGTTTTTTTGAAAAATGTAGTATAATAGAGACAAATATAGTAGGAATGGAAGTAGTACCATGAAAGATAGCAGACATGTTGAAATTCTTCAGGAACTGGATCGAAAAAGTGTGGTATCAGTCAAAGAACTCAAGGAACTCTTTGGGGTGACAGACATGACCATTCGTCGCGATCTGATCGATCTTGAAAAACAAGGTCTTTTAGTTCGTGTACATGGTGGGGCCCACAAAAAGGTCAAAGATAGCTTGCTAGAGGCTTCTCACAGTGAGAAAAATCTTATCAATATTGATGAGAAACGAACCATTGCTAAAAAATGTGCAGAGTTGATCGAAAATGGGGATACCGTCTTTATTGGCTCTGGAACAACAACAGACTTTATCGGCGACTATTTAGAAG
>CABKMC010000096.1 GCA_902373455.1 uncultured Streptococcus sp. | reverse complement strand
TACTATATTTTTTATCCGTAAAAAATACTAGCTAGTCACTTTATTTATGTTTCTAAATCAACACATAGGTTTCAACTGCTTGCCCAGCCCCGTTTTCATTGTTGGTCTTTGTCACGACAGTCGCTCCCTCTTTCACTTCTTGTGGAGCGTTGCCCATAGCGACTCCGATGCCTGCTTTTTTGAGCATAGGAAGGTCGTTGAAGTTGTCTCCCATGGTGAGGACTTCTTCTAAGTTCAAGTGGTAGTAGTTGGCGAGCTCAATCAGAGCATCTTCTTTGGAAACGTTCTTAGCTGTGACTTCTAGGTAGTTGGCTTTGGAGAGATAAAAGGCGGTAGAAGGGAAGTCGTCAGCAGAAATAGTGCGATAGAGAGCTTGGATCTCTTCTGGCTCTCCAATTAAGAGCAATTTGTGGAGGGGCTTTGTCGCATCCAGCAAAGGATCCAATAGGGGAAGAATGAGAGGTTTTTCTCCTGTAATCCGGGCCTCCTCTTGACTCCATTGGTCAAGGCGGTCGGTCATCCAGTCTTTTCCACTATAGAGGTTGATCGAAACCTGAGGAAAGTGTGCTTTGGCCCAGTCGATAAAGTTCCGGGCCTCCGTCTTGTCCAAAGGATGCTCGAAAAGCACCTGCTCTCCCTTTTGGATCAAGGCACCATTGTAGCAAGCCATGGGGCAGTCTTCTATACCGAGTTCTCTGGCAATGGGAGCCATCCCTTTTGGAGAGCGAGCAGAGGCCATTACGAAAGGAATGGTTTCGCGTTTTAAATCCGGGATCAATGCTGCCAACTGTGGATCGATCTGATGGTGGTCATTTAAGATGGTACCATCGATATCGCTGATGATGAGACGAATGTAAGACATAATGAGGACCTCCTAATAGAGAATAGTGGTTTCACTGCCGATTTGTTTAAGGATGTCAGGACTTGGTTTTTGATCAGTAATCCAATAGTCAAATTGTTGGAAACGAGCGAGATAGTAGTTGGCATGTTGGTGGAACTTGGCACATTCTGCTACCAGCACCTTGGTACGAGTCCGTTCAAAAACGAGAGACTTGACTGCAACGTCTTCAGCATCCTCAAAGGTGACTTCGCCATTGGTTAAGCTACTCGCTCCAAAAAAAGCAAGATCAAAGCGAAGATTGTCCAGTATGTGTGCTTGATTCGCGTCATAGTAGAAGCGGTTTTTAGGGTAGAATTTACCGCCTAAGAGATGAACGTCAACCTGGGAATGGCCACTGAGCTGGATGGCATTGTCAAGAGAATGTGAATAAACCGTGACTTCCTTATTCAGCATGCCAGCAAGCAGGGTCATCGATGTGGAAACATCGAGAAAGATCATTTGTCCATCTTGGATCAATTGCAGGGCCTTTTGAGCCATGGCAGTCTTTTCCTTGTTGGCTTTCTGACTGCGGTCTAGGTAAGAAGGGCCGGGTTCTTTGTTTAAGGGGAGAAGTCCACCATGGGTCCTACGGACAAGCTGGCGTTGGCTCAGAAGGGCAAAGTCTCTGCGGATAGTATCTTTTGAGACCTTGAAATAATCGACCATTTCTTTAGCGGATAGCTGTTTTTTCTCTTCTAAAAGTTCTAGGATTTTTTCGAGCCGTTGTTCCTGGTACATGAATTCGCTCCTTATTGCTGTTCTTGTCTTTATTGTACATCATTTTGTAAGCGATTGCAAGTTTTCTTGAGCGTATTTAAGTATTTATGATCTTTTTCTTAGAAAACCTTATTACTGACGTTTGTTTTAAAGGGGGAATTCTGCTATAATATGTCAAACTAACGTGGAGGTTTCCTTATGGCCAGTGAATATGAAAAAATGATTGCAGGTGACTATTATAGACCTGCGGACCCTGAATTACGGGCTTTAGCCAAAGCTTCTCGGGAGAAGCAGGAAGCCTTTAATCAAGAGGTGGACCCTAAAAAAGGAGCGGCCATCATCAAAGAGTGGTTTGGCTCTACTGGCGACAAACTCTATCTCAATCGTCAGGTTCTTGTGGATTACGGCGTCAACATCCATTTGGGAGAGCATTTCTATGCCAATTACAATTTGACCATGTTGGATATTTGTCCCATTACGATTGGAAAGAATGCCATGATTGGTCCTAATTGCCAATTTTTGACCCCCTTACACCCGCTGGATCCAGATGAGCGCAACTCGGGTCTTGAGTACGGAGCTCCGATTACGATAGGAGACAATTTCTGGGCAGGAGGAGGGGTCACCATCCTTCCTGGTGTCACGCTGGGTGATAATGTGGTCGCTGGCGCTGGGGCAGTCGTAACCAAGTCTTTTGGAGACAATGTGGTCCTTGCAGGAAACCCAGCCCGTGTCATCAAAGAAATACCCATTAAAAAGGAGAAGGGATGATCCAAAAACATGAAATTCCTATTTTAGAGTTTGATGACAACCCGCAGGCAGTCATTATGCCGACCCATGAGGGGTTAGACCTGCACCTGCCTGAAAAATGCGTTTATGCTTTCTTAGGGGATGAGATTGACCGCTTTTCCAAAACTGTTGGAGCTGAGCAAGTGGCTACCTTTGTCTCAGCTACCAAGGCTTATCCAGTCTATGTTCTGAAGCATCAAGGGGAGGAAGTCTGCTTGGCACAAGCGCCAGTTGGATCTGCAGCTGCTGCCCAATTCATGGATTGGTTGATTGGCTATGGGGTGAAGAAGATCATTTCCTCGGGTAGCTGTGGCGTCTTGGTAGATATAGAAGAAAATGCCTTTTTGATCCCGACCAAGGCCTTGCGAGATGAGGGAGCTAGTTACCATTATGTAGCGCCTTCTCGTTATATCGAAGTGGACAGTCGTGCACTGACCGCCATTGAAACAGTTCTAAAACAGCAGGCCATTCCTTATCAAGAGGTCATGACCTGGTCGACGGACGGTTTTTATAGAGAAACACCTGACAAGGTGGCCTATCGCATTGAAGAAGGGTGTCGTGTTGTGGAGATGGAGTGTGCCTCACTTGCAGCAGTCGCCCAGCTTCGTGATGCAGTTTGGGGCTTGCTCCTATTTACCGCAGATTCTCTTGCAGACCTAGAAAATTATGACCAGCGTGACTGGGGGGCTGAAGCTTTTGAGAAGGCCCTAGAATTGTGCCTAGAGATGGTTCATCACTTGTAGGTCTTTTCACTTTTTATGATACAATGAAGCTATGTTAGTCAAATTATTTTTTAAACAATGGCAGGCCAAAATTAAAAGCCTGTCTCCGGCAAGGCGAATCTTTCTCAGCTTTGCCTTGGTTATCCTGGTGGGCTCGCTCTTATTGAGTCTGCCTTTTGTCCAGCAAGCGAGCTCAAAAGCAGGCTATATCGACCACCTCTTTACAGCGGTCTCCATGGTCTGTGTGACGGGGCTCTTTACCCAGTCGGTGGCTTCGACCTATAATGGTTTGGGGCAATTGATCTGTATGCTCTTGATCCAGATCGGAGGCCTAGGGATCTTGACCTTTATCGGTCTCTTCTTTATGGAAGGTCGCCAAAAACTTAGTTACAAGGACCGGCAGACCATTCGGGACAGTTTTAGTTTTAGCAATAACCAGAGCTTGGCCCGTTTTGTCCGCTCCATCTTTATTACCACCTTTACCATCGAAGGGGTGGGGGCCTTGCTCCTCATGACCCGCTTTATCCCTCGCTTTGGCTGGGGGCATGGGATCTTTAACTCCATCTTTGTTGCGGTCTCGGCCTTTTGTAATGCGGGCTTTGATAATTTTGGAGGTGATAGTATGATGAGCTTCCAGACCGATTGGTTGGTCAATCTGACCTTGTCTGCCCTTATTATTACTGGGGGCTTGGGCTTCATGGTCTGGTTTGACCTAGCCACCAAGGCCCGCAATCAATCAGGACGGCGGACTCTTCGCTTCCATACCAAGGTGGTTCTCTGGTTAACAGCTGCGATCCTTCTCTTTGGGACAGTGACTAGTCTTTTGACCGAGTTTAATAATCCAGCAACGATTGGGTCCCTTCCATTAGGAGAGAAGATCTTGGTCAGCTTCTTCCAAACTGTCAGTATGCGGACAGCTGGTTTTGCTTCGCTAGATTATACAGCAGTCCGGCCAGTAACGCTCTTTATCTATCTCTTACAGATGTTCCTAGGAGGAGCACCAGGTGGGACAGCAGGGGGGATGAAGATCACCACCTTCTTGGTGTTGATTCTCTTAGCGCGCAAAGAGTTGCTCGGCTTGCCACATACCAACCTGGGAAAGCGCACCATCGCACCAGACTTGGTCCAACGCTCTTTGGGGACGGCAGTGATTTTCCAGTTGACTTTTCTCCTTGGACTCTTTGGTCTTTGTCTCGTGACTCCGGATGGTCAACGCTTTTTGTACCTGGTCTTTGAGGCAGTATCGGCTCTAGCGACAGTAGGCGTGACAGCCAATGTGACCTCGACCTTAAATGGAGCAGGTTTGGGGATCATCATGGTGCTCATGTTTATCGGTCGGATCGGCCCCTTGACCCTCATGGTCAGTTTGAACAATTACAAAGCTAAGAAGGCAGATGCCTTGCAATATGCTAAAGCAGACATCATTATCGGATAGGAGAAACTTATGGCAAATCGAACCATTGGAATTTTAGGATTAGGAATTTTTGGACAGAGTGTCCTGAAAACTCTGCAGGATCAGGATGTGGATATTGTTGCAATTGATGATCACGAAGATGTGATTAATCAGTATGAATCCATGATTACAACTGGAATTGTTGGAGACATTACGGAGTTGGACCTCTTGGATGCAGCAGATATTGGGAACTGTGACACAGTCGTGATCGCGACGGGTGAAAACCTGGAGTCCAGTGTGCTGGCTGTCATGCACTGTAAGGCGCTTGGAGTCGAGCACGTCATTGCCAAGGTCAAAAATGAAGTGACCAAAGAAATTCTGGAAAAGATTGGGGCTGATTTGGTCATCCTGCCAGAGGTAGAAGCAGGCATGTCCCTCGCCAAAATGGTTCTTTTCCAACACCGGATTGAAGTTTTCCAGTTGGATGAAGAAGTGGTAGTAGTCGAGTTTACGGTTCCATCCAGCTGGGTAGGAAAAAGCCTTCAGGACTTGGCTGTCAGAGAGGAGTACCATCTCAACATTATTGGTTATCGAGATGCGGAAGATCAACCGCTTCATATTCAGATTGCTCCCGACTTTATCTGGCCAGAAGGGGTGCGCGTGATGGCGGTGACAGACAACCAGTATCTGGATAGAATCCAGGACTTGTTAGACTAATCGTGTAATTGAGAGTGGGACAGAAATCGGTAATTCGTTAGAATTCGATTTCGTCGTCCCACCGCCGCAC
>CABKMC010000095.1 GCA_902373455.1 uncultured Streptococcus sp. | reverse complement strand
ACCTAACTTCCGTACTCACCTAAGGAAAGCTAAAAAAAGATTGATTTAAGGAACAATCAAAACTAAAAATTATTTGGAGAAAAAATGTCAGAATATAAACATATCATCGTAACTGGTGGAGCTGGTTTCATCGGTTCAAACTTCGTACACTATGTCTACAACAACCATCCAGACGTACATGTGACTGTCCTTGACAAACTCACTTACGCTGGTAACCGTGCCAACATTGAAGAAATCCTTGGTGACCGTGTTGAATTGGTTGTTGGTGATATTGCTGATGCTGAATTAGTTGACAAATTGGCTGCTAAGGCTGATGCTATTGTTCACTATGCGGCTGAAAGCCACAATGACAATTCATTGAATGACCCATCTCCATTTATCTACACAAACTTTGTTGGAACTTATACACTGTTGGAAGCTGCTCGTAAATACGACATTCGTTTCCACCACGTGTCAACAGACGAAGTGTATGGAGACCTTCCATTACGCGAAGATCTTCCTGGACATGGGGAAGGTCCTGGTGAAAAATTCACTGCTGAAACCAAATACAACCCATCATCACCTTATTCATCAACCAAGGCTGCTTCAGACTTGATTGTGAAAGCTTGGGTACGTTCATTTGGTGTCAAAGCAACGATTTCAAACTGTTCAAACAACTACGGGCCATACCAACACATCGAAAAATTCATCCCACGTCAAATCACCAATATCTTGTCTGGCATCAAGCCAAAACTTTACGGTGAAGGGAAGAACGTTCGTGACTGGATCCATACCAACGACCACTCAACTGGTGTTTGGGCTATCCTCACTAAAGGCCGTATCGGTGAAACTTACCTGATCGGTGCTGACGGTGAAAAGAACAACAAGGAAGTGCTTGAGCTCATCCTTGAAAAAATGGGTCAACCAAAAGACGCCTACGACCGTGTAACAGACCGTGCTGGTCACGATTTGCGTTACGCTATCGATTCAACCAAATTGCGTGAAGAATTGGGTTGGGAACCACAATTCACAAACTTCGAAGCAGGTTTGGAAGATACCATCAAGTGGTACACAGACCACCAAGACTGGTGGAAGGCTGAAAAAGAAGCTGTAGAAGCCAACTACGCGAAAACACAAAAAGTTTTGAAATAATGAAGAAAGTCCAAGTGGAAAATTGCTTGGACTTTTTCTTTTATTTTCTGAAAATGAGTGATTACCCTTTCATGTATGATATAATAAGATCAGTTTGAAAACAATCATCGATTAGGAGGAATAGATGAATCAAAAAGATTGGGTTGACTATTTTGAAGCACTCCATAACCGGAAGCCGAGTCTGCAAGAGTTTCAAAATGCACGAGCAAATGGTGAGTTTGTAGTGGAACGAAAAGAAATTAGCCTAGAAGAGCCAGCTACTTCTACTGCAGTATCACAAAAGAAGGGAGTTCAATTGACTCCTTCAACTCCAAGTGCTAAACGGTTTCGTGTGAACTGGAACAAGCAAACAAAATGGGGAGTTACCATAGCAGGAATCGTAGCTGTCGTCGCCCTAGTGTACTTCTTTTTCCTACAGCCAGCACCGAGCTTAGATGGTGTTTGGGTTGGACCTGCAGATTCAACAGCAGTAGTTTATGAATTAAATCAAGAAGAGCCACGATCTAATGGTAAGTATAAGATTGAAAAAGTTTATAAGGGGAAGGAAGCGAGTCAAGAGTTTCAGAAGGCTTTGAACCAGTTAAACTACTCCAAGCTGAAAACCTTAGCAGATGTTGATAGAAAATTTGACCTCCACACGAGGGAAGTTATCATCATTAAAGACGAGCATGGGCTTGTTTATAATCTACTCCAAAGCAATGGGACCAATGTGATTTTAGCCAATGACTTGATGGATTTGGTTACCTATAGTGATCATTCAGAGAGCTTTAAGAAAAATACTATTTTTCACAAGACAGAAATTCCTAAAGTGTTAGTTGGGAAATGGAAAATTGAACGTTCTTATGACGATGAAACCAATTATCTTGAATTAAATGCTCGTGGAATTCTTACTTATAGTGAATTTGATAGCAGCGAAGGTACGGCTTTTTATACCCTAGAAGAGCTCCAAAAGATGCCTTCAACTAAGTTTGATCAGGAAAAGACAGCTGACAAAGTGAAAGAGGTATATGAAGATCTTCAAGATGCGGTGGATTCTCAAGATTATCAGTTAAATAGTATGAAAGACGTGTACAAGCAACTAGGATCTGATTTTTATTATATCCCTGTAAATGGAGGAAAGACAGTTCTTGTTTTCACAGAAGACTATCATTTAGTTGAAAAATTGGAAAAAGTGAAATAAATCAGAAGGACCGAAAGGCCCTTTTCATTTATTTTCTGAAAATCACAAAATTAACCATGGATTTGTGGTATAATATGATTAGTTTTAGGATAAATCAATAAGGGGGATGCTATGAATCAAAAAGATTGGGTTGAATATTTTGAAGCGGTCAATGGTCGCAAGCCAAGTATGCAAGAATTTCAAGAAGCGCGTGAAAAAGGGGAGTTTGTCGTAGAGCGAAAAGAAGCACCAGCTCCAGCAACTGAAGCGCCGACTCCAACGACAGAGGCACCAGCTCCAGCTCAAGAAGCACCTGTTGCACCTAGTGCGCCTCTTTCACAAGAGCAGCCAGCTGTTGTCCAACCGCAGCCATCGGCGAAAACATTACAACCTGTGCCAAGACCGAAAAAATTGACATTTTCTTTCAATAAACAAGCCCAAATTGGGGCCGCAGTTGCGGGATTTGTCGCAGTGATTGCTTTTGCTTGGTTCTTTTTCTTTTCAGGTGGACCAAGTCTAGATGGTGTTTGGTTGAAAGATACGGATTCAAGTCCGGTCACTTATGAACTAAGCGGAAAGAAACAAAGAGTCAATGGTGATGAAACCATCAAAAAGGTTCTCAAGGGCAATGAAGCGAAAAAAGAATTTAATACAGCACTTTCTTTGTTAAATGCGACGGACTTGCATTCACTTGCGGATGTCGATAAGAAATTTAACCTGAAGACAACAGAAATAGTTGTTATTAAGTCTGGTGGGAACACACGCTATAACTTGCTCCAAAAAGACGGAAGCAATATTATTTTAAGAAATGATTTATTCGACTTGAAAACTTATAAATCATACGAAGGAAACTTTGAAGATAATTTGGTCTATCACAAGGTTGAAACACCTAAGGCCATTGTTGGAAAATGGAAGAATGTGACAGAAGGAGATAATACAACTGTTCAGATTTCAGATCACGGAATTATTAGTGATAAGTATTTCGATAGCAAGGCTTACGCATTCTATTCTCTAGCTGATTCAGAAAAGTATGATGGAGACACGACTTCTAAAGAAGAGATTGAACACACATTTGAAGTCATTCAAGAAGCAGTGAAATCAGAAGGATATCAAGTGAAGAGCGCTAAGGAAGTCTATATACAAGCTAATTCGAATTATTGTTTCGTACCTGTCAACGGTGGAAAAAATATACTCGTCTTACGTGGTGGGAATGAATTTGCCGCAAAATTAGAAAAAGTGAAATAATGAAAGGACCGCAAGGTCCTTTTTGTTTCAAAACTTCTTACTGAAAAACTATTCATGTCTAGGCAAAAATATGGTAAAATGGATAAGATGTGTCTGAGATGTCTATTGTTTCTCAGACGACTACAGGTAATGGAGTAGAAAATGCAAAATAGACCTATTATTATTGGTGTTACTGGTGGCTCTGGTGGTGGAAAAACCAGTGTGTCTCGTGCCATTTTGGCCAATTTCCCGAATGAAAAGATTGCCATGATTGAGCATGATTCTTATTACAAGGACCAGAGTCATTTGACCTTTGAGGAGCGGATCAAGACCAACTATGACCATCCTTTTGCCTTTGATACGGATTTGATGATTGCGCAGATCAATGAACTCTTGGCAGGTCGTCCAGTGGATATCCCAACCTATGACTATGCGGAACATACGCGCAGCAGCAAGACCTATCGTCAGGAACCACAGGATGTCTTCATCGTGGAAGGGATCTTAGTTCTTGAAGACAAGCGCCTTCGGGACCTGATGGACATCAAGATTTTTGTTGATACGGATGATGATGTGCGGATCATTCGCCGGATCAAGCGCGATATGGAGGAGCGTGGCCGGAGTCTGGATAGTGTCATTGAGCAATACCTTGGGGTGGTAAAACCGATGTACCACCAGTTCATCGAGCCAACCAAGCGTTATGCGGACGTGATCATTCCTGAGGGCGTGACCAATACGGTTGCGATTGACTTGATCACAACCAAGATTGAGAAAATCCTCAACGAGGCGCGTGAGGGAAAATAAAATAGGGAGAAAGAGGACAATCGATCTCCATCGTTTATCATTAGTTGGAATAATTGAATGTCGCAGTAGTTGGTGAGACTCTTCATTCGCTTAAAGAATCGTAAGAGATTTCGATCAGCTTTGCGGGGGTGGTACGAGAAATGTTATGTAACATTTGTACCACTCCCTCTTTTTCCTGGGGAGAATGGAAATGAAAAGGGAGTTTCATTCGCGGACCAAGGCGTTCGCTTGTTTATTGACCATGTGTGCTGGTTTTTCAGATGCCTATACCTTCATCTGTCGGGGTGGGACCTTGGCGGCAGGCCAGACGGGGAATGTGGTCTTTCTATCGGTCGGCTTGATTGGTCATCAGATCTCAGATGTAGAAGTAAAGTTAGCGACCATGCTGGCCTTTATGCTGGGAATCTTTTTGATGACGGTCTTGCGTCGCTTGATTGACAACTCAGTTTGGCGCCTCAGTACCTTGGTGCCCTTTATCCTCACAACTTTGGTGACGGGATTTTTGCCAGCATCGGTAAAAAATGTCTTCATCGTGCCTTTTTTTGGACTGAGTTTGGGAATCGTAGCGACCTCTTTTGGAGAAGTGGATGGCTATGCCTATAATCATTCCTTTATGACGGGAAATCTCAAGAAAACCATGGTGGCTTATGGGAATTTTGTCAGAGAAAAGGAGAAGAAATTCCTTTGGGAAGCCATCTTTATGACCTGCTTGATCGGGAGCTTTGTCTTTGGTGCCATTTTTTCGACCTATTTGATCCAGTTTTATGGATTAGAGACCATCTGGCTGGTGTCCATCATCTTGACTATCTTTTTAATCTATCGTGCTATTCAGTATTTTGAGGTCTTTCACTTCAATCGGCTGCATGAATAGATAAAGGTATCATAAAAAACTTTCCTTAGGTGAGTACGGACGTCAGCGAACTTCTTTTAAGAAGTTCCATGACTAATTATTGAGCCTAAGGTCTCAATAATTC
>CABKMC010000094.1 GCA_902373455.1 uncultured Streptococcus sp. | reverse complement strand
AGATAAACAGATCATTACGGCTATAGGATTCGCACATCAAGAGTTTGCAAGGAAAGTGATTCTAAGTCTAGGGTTGGCAGAGAATACGGACAACTATTTTAAAGAACAGAACGAGTACGCTGAAGAGGATTTGTTATTTACTCTATCAGACCAAGAGTTTGATCAAGTGAAGCAGAGTATAGAAAACAACCTCTAAAGATGTGCATGAAAATTATAGAAAGGAACAAAGAGTGTTCGCAACTGAACACGGGCTACGGACTGTGCTAAAAAGATAGTTTTTTCTAGGACGCAAGCGTCCGTCGTCAAAACTCCTATTTTGGCTGTGTCCGTTTGACGCCCTTTGTATCTTAAATTATGAACAATACTGAATTTTATGACCGTTTGGGCGTTTCTAAAAATGCATCTCAAGACGAGATCAAGAAAGCCTATCGGAAATTATCTAAAAAATATCACCCAGATATCAACAAGGAGCCTGGTGCTGAGGAAAAGTACAAGGAAGTTCAAGAAGCTTATGAGACTTTGAGTGACGAGCAAAAAAGGGCTGCTTATGACCAATATGGTGCTGCGGGGGCCAATGGTGGCTTCGGTGGCGGAGCAGGTGGATTTGGTGGCTTTGATGGTGCTGGATTTGGTGGCTTTGAAGACATCTTCTCTAGCTTCTTTGGAGGAGGTGCAAGTCGTAATCCAAATGCGCCTCGTCAAGGGGATGACCTCCAATACCGCGTTAATCTCAAGTTTGAAGAAGCGATTTTTGGTGCTGAAAAAGAAGTTAAGTACCATCGTGAAGCAAGCTGTCATACCTGTCACGGTTCAGGGGCTAAGCCAGGTACGAGTCCGGTAACCTGTGGACGCTGTCATGGTTCCGGGGTTATCAATGTAGATACGCAAACTCCTCTTGGAATGATGCGCCGTCAAGTGACCTGTGATGTCTGTCATGGCCGTGGTCAAGAAATCAAAGATCCATGTACGACTTGTCGTGGAACAGGTCATGAAAAACAAGCCCATAGCGTGAACGTCAAGATTCCTGCAGGAGTTGAAACAGGTCAACAAATCCGCTTAGCGGGTCAAGGAGAAGCTGGCTTTAACGGTGGACCTTATGGAGACTTGTATGTGGTTGTCAACGTGGAGCCGAGTGATCGCTTCGAACGAGATGGCTCAACCATCTACTACAAGCTAGATTTGAATATTGTACAAGCAGCTCTTGGAGATACGGTCCATGTGCCAACCGTTCATGGAGATGTCGATTTGGTCATTCCTGAAGGAACCCAAACCGGTAAAAAATTCCGTCTTCGCGGAAAAGGTGCTCCAAGCTTACGTGGTGGTGCCATGGGAGATCAATATGTGTCTGTCAATGTTGTCACCCCAACTGGTTTAAATGACAAGCAAAAAGAAGCCCTTCAAGCCTTTGCGGAAGCAAGTGATTTGAAGGTCAACCCAAAGAAAAAAGGCTTCTTTGATAAGGTCAAAGATGCTTTAGATGACTTATAAGAATAAACGAGTTTCCTTTTGAGTAAGGAGCTCGTTTTATTTTGGATCGAATCCAAGAAGCTTCTTTTTTGCTTGCAAAACTGTACCCGGACAGTTTGGCTTTTTCACTATTGTAACCCCTTCTATATCTTGCTAAAATAGAACCATGACACGATACAAAGCAACCATTTCATATGATGGGACCTTGTTTGCAGGGTTTCAACGCCAACCGCATGCCCGCAGTGTGCAAGAAGAAATCGAGAAGACCTTGACGCGTCTCAATCAAGGAAGCCCTGTCACCGTTCATGGAGCGGGTCGGACGGATGCAGGCGTCCATGCCCTTGGGCAGGTCATTCATTTTGATCTCCCCCAGGCGCGAGATGAGGAGAAACTCCGCTTTGCCCTCGATACCCAAACCCCAGAGGATATTGATTTCATCCGGGTGGAGCAAGTAGCAGATGACTTTCACTCACGATACAAGAAGCACAGCAAAACCTATGAATTCATCGTGGATTATGGTCGTCCTAAGAACCCCATGATGCGTCACTATGCCACCCACTACCCTTATCCTTTGGATGTGGAAAAGATGCAAGTAGCCATCCAAAAGTTGGAGGGAACCCATGATTTCACGGGCTTCACAGCATCGGGCACCAGTGTGGAAGACAAGGCTCGTACGATTACAGAGGCTCGCTTGGTCGAGGACGTGGCAAATCACCGCCTTCTCTTTACCTTTTCGGGCAATGGTTTTCTCTACAAGCAAATCCGCAATATGGTGGGAACTTTGTTGAAGATCGGAAATGATCGGATGCCGATCGAGCAGATCGATCTAATTTTAGAAAAAAAGGACCGCAATCTAGCAGGTCCTACAGCAGCGCCAAATGGCTTATATTTAAAGGAGATCCGTTATGAGTAATGAATTGATTCTAGCTATTTCAGGAAATGATATTTTTAGTGGAGGAGGTCTTCACGCAGACCTTGCAACCTATACAACCAACAAACAGCATGGTTTTGTAGCGGTGACTTGTTTGACCGCTATGACGGAGCATGGTTTTGAAGTGATTCCAGTGGATTCAACGACCTTTGCTCAACAGCTCAACTCTCTCAAGGATGTTCCTTTCTCTGCTATTAAACTCGGCCTCTTGCCAAATGTTGAAGTGGCAGACCTAGCTTTGGACTATGTCAAAGCTCATGCAGATATCCCAGTAGTGCTCGATCCTGTCTTGGTCTGCAAGGAAAGCCATGATGTGGAAGTGTCAGCCCTTCGAGATGAATTGATCAAGTTCTTCCCTTATGTGACCATCATTACACCAAATTTACCAGAGGCTGAGATCTTGACCCAAAGCAAGATTCAATCGCTCGATGATATGAAGGAGGCTGCTCGTAAGCTCCATGAATTGGGAGCAGCGAATGTCGTGGTCAAAGGGGGCAATCGTCTCAATAAAGAAAAGGCCATCGATGTCTTTTATGACGGACAAGATTTTACAATCTTTGAAGAGCCAGTCCTAGAAAAGAACAATACAGGGGCTGGTTGTACCTTTGCGTCTAGCATTTCCAGCCAGTTGGTAAAAGGGAAATCACCGCTTGAAGCTGTTAAAGCCTCTAAAGACTTTGTCTTCCAAGCGATTCAACATTCAGACCAGTATGGAGTAGTACAATATGACATCTAATCGAACTCAACTCATTGCCCGCCTTTCCATTTTGACAGCCTTGACAGTTGTACTTGGCTACTATACCAAACTCCCAACTCCCACAGGGATTGTCACCCTGTTAGATCTTGGAGTGTATTTTACAGCCTTCTATTTTGGACGCAAGGAAGGTGCGATTGTAGGTGGTGTCGGAGCCTTCCTACTCGATCTGATTTCAGGCTATCCTCAGTGGATGTTCTTTAGCCTCCTCTTTCACGGGGGCCAAGGCTATTTCGCTGGCTTCAAGGGAAAAGCCCGTTACCTAGGTTTGCTCCTTGCGACAGTCGTCATGGTAGGCGGTTATGCACTAGCTTCTGCCCTCTTTTTAGGCAATGGCTGGGGAGCTGCTATCTCGGACATTCCAAACAACCTTGCTCAGAATTTTGTCGGAATGGCTTTAGGCTATGTGGTCTATTATGCCTTCCAAAAGAAAGGAAACTAATTCATGGATTTGGAGCAACTGAACAAGGATACAAAAGAAATCCTGGCAGATGTTTTGGCAAAAAGCCGTCTTCATCAGGGACAGATTCTAGTTCTCGGGATGTCCTCAAGTGAAGTTGCAGGAGGGCAAATTGGAAAGGCCTCGAACATCGACATTGCTGAAGCTATTGTCCAGACCTTATTAGATGAGTTGAATCCAAGAGGGATTTATCTAGCGGTACAAGGATGTGAGCACCTCAATCGCGCCCTGGTGGTCGAGCGGGAATTAGCAGACAAGAAGGAGCTAGAAATCGTCAATGTCCTTCCTAGTCTCCATGCAGGGGGAGCTGGACAACTCGCTGCTTTTAAGTATTTCAAGGATCCTGTCGAAGTGGAATTTATCACAGCCCAAGCGGGCTTAGACATCGGAGATACCTCAGTGGGGATGCACGTCAAGCACGTACAAGTTCCGATTCGCCCTGTTATACGTGAACTAGGGGAAGCCCATGTCACAGCCCTCGCTAGTCGGCCAAAATTGATCGGTGGTGCCCGTGCTCTCTACCTAGATGATCCTATCCGAAAATCATAAATAGAACTAGCTTTTAAGGGCTAGTTTTTTTGGATGAAAAGAGAGGCAAAAACGTTTTAAAACTTGCAATTTCAAAGTTTTGTGGTAAAATTATAAGGAATGACTATATTATTTTAAGGAGAGACAGAATGTCTGTATCATTTGAAAACAAAGAAACTAACCACGGTGTATTGACTTTCACCATCAGTCAAGAGCAAATCAAACCTGCTTTGGACCGTGTGTTTGAGTCTGTTAAGAAAACCTTGAACGTACCTGGATTCCGTAAAGGTCATATTCCACGTCCAATCTTCAACCAACGTTTTGGTGAAGAAGCTCTTTACCAAGATGCTTTGAACGATCTTCTTCCAGCAGCATACGAAGCAGCTGTTAAAGAAGCTGGAATCGAAGTTGTAGCACAACCAACTTTCGATGTTGTATCTATGGAAAAAGGTCAAGACTGGACATTGACAGCAGCTGTTGTAACAAAACCTGAAGTAAAATTGGGTGCTTACAAAGACCTTGAAGTATCAGTAGAAGTTTCTAAAGAAGTAACAGACGCTGATGTGGATGCTCGTATCGAACGCGAACGCAACAACTTGGCTGAATTGGTTGTTAAAGAAGGTGCTGCAGCAGAAGGTGACACAGTTGTGATCGACTTCGTAGGTTCTATCGACGGTGTTGAATTCGACGGTGGTAAAGGTGACAACTTCTCACTTGGACTTGGTTCAGGTCAATTCATCCCAGGTTTCGAAGACCAATTGGTTGGACACTCTGCTGGTGAAACAGTTGATGTGATCGTAACATTCCCAGAAGACTACCAAGCAGTTGACCTTGCAGGTAAAGAAGCGAAATTCGTGACAACTATCCACGAAGTAAAAGCAAAAGAAGTACCAGCTCTTGACGATGAATTGGCAAAAGACATCGACGAAGAAGTTGAAACTCTTGACGAATTGAAAGAAAAATACCGCAAAGAATTGGCAGCAGCTAAAGAAGAAGCATACAACGATGCAGTAGAAGCAGCAGCAATCGATCTTGCCGTTGAAAACGCTGAAATCGTTGACCTTCCAGAAGAAATGATCCACGAAGAAGTACACCGTTCAATCAACGAGTTCCTTGGAAACATGCAACGTCAAGGTATCTCACCTGAAATGTATTTCCAAATTACTGGAACAACTCAAGAAGATCTTCACAAACAATACGAAGCAGAAGCTGAAAGCCGTACGAAGACAAACCTTGTGGTTGAAGCAGTAGCGAAAGCAGAAGGCTTCGAAGCAACTGAAGAAGAAATCAACGCTGAAATCGAACAATTGGCAGCAGATTGCAACATGCCAGTTGAACAAGTTCGCAACCTTCTTTCACCAGAAATG
>CABKMC010000093.1 GCA_902373455.1 uncultured Streptococcus sp. | reverse complement strand
GTCTATGTTCTAATGACACCTCCTGTGATTCATTGGCGGGGGCGGAAGATTCGAGTGACTGATGGCAAGATTCGTTATGAGTAAGATGAAAGTCCTATCTAGATCGTTTGTCTGCTTTGTCTCCTGATCAGACCATGCTAGACTCTGATCGCTTGGTTCTCTTTCTTAGTGGGAGTAGTGATATTACTTGTGCCGGGTTGACAGCTGGGCAGTTAGATCTCCTCCATGCAATTTATCCATCTGGCTATTCAGTGGTAGCCAGTAATTTTCCCTTCAATCAAGATTTTGAACATATAAAGTCTCCACAAGTATCCCTCTTGTTGGCTGCTACATCCAATGTTATCTACTATTGTCATACGATTTTGAACCCTCGTTTCCAAAAGTTGTTACAGGAGCACTTGTCTCCCTTGTTGGAAGCGCAGGAAGTAGTGGTTGTTTGTAAGAGTTCAGGGGTCAATATGCTGACCCAGTGGCTCAGAAGTTTAGGGAATCAGGTCCCCCTTCCAAGATTGCGCGTGATAGCGCTTGGCCCGGTTTCCCAGCTTCTCTTAAGTCAAAAAGAACTAGAGCTACTGGTCATCAAAGGAAAGAAAGATCCTTATTCACGTATTCTGGATTGCCACTCAGCGGATATTCAAGTGGATACGGATCATTATAGCTATGAATACAGAGAAGATGTGAAAGGAATCATCTATGACTGGATTAGAAAAAGTGATAAAAATCGATGTGATTAGCGTTCCCTTTAGTGGCCATTTGTTTCCAACCTTGACCCTGGTGAAACCCTTGCTGGTGGATCCGCGTTTTCAGATCCGTGTTATTACAGGTTTTCAGAAAAAGGCATTGGTTGAGCAGATTGGTTTTGACTGCCTTGCCTTGTTTCCTGATCGTCCGACAGTGATGGAAGATATAGCCAATACATCAAAGCAAGCAAATCTATTTATCATGTACCAACAATTAATGGCCAATAGCAGACTGGTCCCTGAAGTTTTCGACGAAATAAATCGAATTTGGGACTCCGAGGGAAGCCCTGACTTGGTTATTGCAGATTTTGTAGCAGCTCCTGCTGGAGTTTTAGCAGATCGTTTGGGCATCCCCTGGATTACGACCATTCCAAGTCCAGTAGCGATTGAAAGTCGCACGACAACACCTGCTTATCTAGGTGGCTGGAAACCGCACCAGGGAACCTTTTACAAGTGGAGAGATGCTCTGGGTAGGCGAGTCATCCGTCTGGCAAAGAAAGTTGGACTTGCGCTGGTTAAGAAGAATCTCGATAGCCTAGAGGATTTCAAATTGTACCGTGAAGACGGGACAGAAGCCATCTATTCTCCCTACTCAATCTTAGCTTTGGGCATGAAAGAATTGGAGTTTCGAGACGATTTTCCACCTCAGCTCAAATGGGTTGGTTATCGCTGTCTATCTTTTGACCGACTTCCTCAAGAACAGAAGCAGTATCTTACTAGCTCTAAAAAGCGTGTCTTCGTCACTTGCGGGACTCATTTAAAATGGGAAAAAGAGCGGATGGTGGAATTGACGAAGATTTTGAGCGAAAGACATCCTGACTATATCTTTTACGTAACCTTAGGTGACTCTGGTGGTTTGGAGCATCCACCAAGGATCTTGTCGGAGAATCTTCTGATTTTTGATTACCTCCCTTATTCAGATGTTTTAGATCAAATGGACTTTACCATTCATCATGCAGGTGCCGGGATCATGATGGGTTGTATTGATCTTGGGATTCCAAGTTTGATTTTGCCCCAGGACTATGACCAGTTTGACAATGCAGTTCGAGCTGAGTTATTCCAAATAGGTTTGGTCTCTCGTAAAAAGACGGAATCCGAAGTCTTGCGCTTATTTAATGAATTGGTTTCTCGGGAAGATTGGACTCATCTAAAGGTCCTCGCTCAACAAAGCAAGGCTTATCAACCAGCAGAGATTCTTTATCAAGAAATTGAGAGACTCTTGAAAGTGAAGTTATAGAGACCTTCTATTAATGAACATAAAAAACTAGAGCGCAGGCTCTAGTTTTTTGGTTGTTGGTGGGTGATGTTTTTCCCCCAAGGGATAAGATTTTCTTTTTTCTCTTTGATCCGTTGGATATTGTCCTTGTGGCGAAGAATGATCAAGGTCGCTAAGGCCAAGACAATGACTGTAAAAAGCGGATCATAACCGTGCAAGATCCATCCAGTCAAAGGGAGAAGGAGGACAGATAGAATGGCGAGTAGCGCAACGGTAACACTCGAAAACGAAATCATACTGGTTAAATACAGGCTGGCTACAAAATACACAGCTAAAATTAGTAGTAGGATAGGCGAGAAGCCGAGTAAGACACCAGCACTTGTCGCCACTGCTTTTCCCCCCTTGAATCCAGCAAAAATTGGAAAAGTGTGACCTAAAACAGCTAAGAGACCAAAGACCATCGGTGAGATCCCTTGAATTCCAAAGAAAGTCGGAAGGAGAACGGCTAAAGTCCCTTTTAAGAAATCAATCGCAAAGACGATGATCCCAGCTTTCTTCCCTAAAATCCGAAAGGTATTAGTCGTTCCTGTATTGCCCGAGCCATGTTCCCGTATATTAATATGGAAAAAGATTTTCCCAATCCATAATCCTGAAGGAATGGAGCCTAATAGATAGGCTAAAATTAAAACACTTATTTCTTTTATCATACTTTCATTATAACAAAAAGCCATCAATAGAAAAAGCAATTTTTGGAGTTCAAGTGTGACATCTGAAGAAAGTGCTCAGCCAGTATTTTATACTGAGATATAGAAATCACCATATAAAGAGAAAAAATTTTGCAAAATTTCCTAAAAAACTGTAATATAGAAAAGATGAACAAACAGGAGGTTCCTTGTGGCAAAAAAGGAAATCAATATTAATAATTATAATGACGATGCCATTCAGGTACTAGAAGGGTTGGATGCAGTCCGTAAACGTCCAGGAATGTATATCGGATCGACCGATGGAAACGGCTTGCATCACATGGTCTGGGAGATCGTGGACAATGCGGTCGATGAAGCCTTGTCTGGCTTTGGCTCACAAATCGATGTAACCATCAATAAAGACGGTTCCCTATCGGTAGAAGACCAGGGACGTGGAATGCCGACAGGGATGCATGCTATGGGCAAACCAACCGTTGAGGTGATTTTTACGGTCCTCCACGCCGGAGGGAAGTTTGGTCAAGGTGGGTATAAGACATCTGGAGGTCTTCACGGAGTGGGATCTTCTGTCGTCAATGCCCTTTCTAGTTGGCTTGAGGTAGTAATTACCCGTGATGGAGCGGTCTACAAACAACGCTTTGAGGATGGCGGGAAGCCTGTTACCACTCTTGAGAAGATTGGCTCGGCTCCTAAGTCTAAGACGGGGACCAAGGTCACCTTCATGCCGGATCCAACCATCTTTTCAACGACGGATTTCAAATTTAATACCATTGCTGAGCGGATCAAAGAATCAGCCTTCTTGCTTAAGGACGTGACGCTGACGCTGACCGACCTCCGCAAGGAAGAAGACAACCATGTGGCCTTTCATTATGAAAATGGTGTCCAAGATTTTGTAGAGTACTTGAACGAAGATAAGGAAACTTTGACACCTGTTCTCTACTTTAGTGGCGAATCAGATGGTTTTCAGGTAGAAGTAGCCATGCAATACAATGATGGTTACTCAGATAATATCTTGTCCTTCGTAAATAATGTCCGAACCAAAGATGGGGGAACCCACGAAACAGGTCTGAAGACAGCCATTACCAAGGCCATGAACGACTATGCCAGAAAGACAGGACTTCTCAAGGAAAAAGACAAAAATCTGGAAGGATCAGATTACCGTGAAGGTTTGTCTGCCGTTCTTTCAATCTTGGTTCCAGAAGCTCATTTGCAGTTTGAAGGGCAAACCAAAGACAAATTAGGAAGTCCCTTGGCTCGTCCAGTTGTCGATAGCATTGTTTCTGATAAATTGACCTTCTTCCTCATGGAAAATGGGGAGTTGGCTTCTAATCTCATTCGTAAGGCTATTAAAGCCCGGGATGCGCGTGAAGCCGCTCGTAAAGCGCGGGATGAAAGCCGAAATGGCAAGAAGAGTAAAAAGGACAAGGGACTTTTGTCTGGGAAATTGACACCAGCCCAGTCTAAAAATCCTAAGAAAAACGAACTCTATCTAGTCGAAGGAGACTCAGCCGGCGGTTCTGCCAAACAAGGGCGGGACCGTAAGTTCCAAGCGATTCTTCCACTTCGTGGGAAGGTTCTTAATACTGAGAAGGCCAATATGAGTGATATCCTCAAAAACGAGGAGATCAACACCATGATCTACACCATCGGTGCTGGCGTTGGGGCAGATTTCTCAGTGGAAGACGCCAACTACGATAAGATCATTATCATGACCGACGCAGATACGGATGGTGCCCACATTCAAACCCTCCTCTTAACCTTCTTCTATCGCTATATGCGCCCTTTGGTAGAAGCAGGTCATGTCTACATTGCACTTCCTCCTCTTTATAAGATGTCGAAAGGCAAAGGCAAGAAAGAAGAAGTAGCCTATGCTTGGACAGATAGCGAATTAGAAGAGTTGCGTCGGACCTTTGGCCGTGGAGCAACCCTTCAACGTTACAAAGGGTTGGGGGAAATGAATGCGGATCAGCTTTGGGAAACCACCATGAACCCAGAAACTCGTACCCTGATCCGTGTCACCATTGATGATTTAGCGCGTGCAGAACGCCGTGTTTCCGTCCTTATGGGTGATAAGGCTGCACCACGTCGTCAATGGATTGAAGATAACGTTAAGTTTACCTTAGAAGAAAATACAGTTTTTTAATCACTTTCTACTTATAAATTAAATAAGCTGGGATGTAGAAATGGTAAGGAATCGACATGAGTACTGATACAGAAATGATGAATCTGATTTTGCAGATAGCTGAGTCCTTGCAAGTGGAAGCAGTGGCCTTATCCGGTTCGCGAGCCAATCCTCGGGCACCCAAAGACGAGTTTCAAGATTATGATGTGGTCTATATCGTTGATGATCTAGAAGACCTGATTTCAGATTTATCCTGGTTGGATCAGTACGGAAACCGATTCATCGAACAGCACAACCGACTGGGACACCGTCGTCTGTATCTCATGCTCTTTGAAGATGGGAATCGCATCGATTTAACCCTCTGTCCCAAGGAGTCTATCCAAGAGTGGGTGGATAGCGAGGCTGGTTTCAAAGTCTTAAAAGATGACAAAGGTTTGTTTGACTCTTACATTCCTAGTCCGAAGCGCTACTGGACCGCTCCGCCTACCGAAGAAGATTTTGCAGCCTCCTGCAATGAATTTTGGTGGGTATCGGCTTATGTCGTCAAGGCCATTCGAAGAAAGCAACTCATCTATGCGACTGATCATCTCTATAGCATTTGTCAGCAAGAACTCCTCAAGGTCTTAGCTTGGCAGGTGACAAGCTATAGGGGAGTAGTTGACATCGGAAAGAACTACAAGTACCTCTTCCACTATCTACCAGCTGAGCAAGAGAAGGAGTTCTCAGCTTTGCTTGATTTATCTAGTTTCGATAAAATCACTCATTCTTTATTTGCTACCATGGGGCTATTCAATCGAGAAGCTCAAATTCTGGCTCAAAAGATGGGATTTACTTACGATATGGAAGTTGCAGAGAAAATGATTTCTTATGCTAAAGAGAAAC
>CABKMC010000092.1 GCA_902373455.1 uncultured Streptococcus sp. | reverse complement strand
GATTTATCCCATTCAAAGATTTGGGTATTAAATTCTTTGAAAACTTTAACGAATCTCTTCATAAAGTTCCAGTGCTTGGTCAATTGATCGGTAACACAGATGCTCTTGGTACATGGTACTTCCCTCAAACAGCTATGCTCTTTGCCTTCATGGGAATCCTTGTTGGTATCATTTATGGCTTGAAAGAAGATAAAATCATTTCATCCTTCATGAATGGTGCAGCTGACCTCTTGAGTGTTGCTCTTATCGTAGCAGTAGCACGTGGTATCCAAGTCATCATGAACGACGGTATGATCACTGCAACAATTCTTCACTGGGGTGAAGAAGGACTGAAAGGTCTTTCATCTCAATTGTTCATTGTCTTGACTTACATTTTCTACTTGCCAATGTCATTCTTGATCCCATCATCATCTGGTCTTGCCAGTGCAACAATGGGTATCATGGCACCTCTTGGTAAATTCGTCAATGTACCAGGTAGCTTGATTGTCACAGCTTACCAATCTGCATCTGGTGTCTTGAACTTGATCGCACCAACTTCAGGTATCGTAATGGGAGCTCTTGCTCTTGGACGTGTTGACTTGAGTGCATGGTGGAAATTCATGGGTAAATTGGTCGTAGCGATTGTTGTGATTACTATTGCCCTTCTTCTACTAGGAACTGTGGTTCCATTCTTGCAATAGAATAATGAAGGTGTTTCATGAAAAATAGAATAAAAGACGATGTAAAAGAGCAGTTTTTAAACTCTCTTCAAACCATCATTTCTTACCCTTCTGTGTTAAATGAAGGGGAAAATGGAACACCGTTTGGACAAGCTATCCAAGATGTCCTAGAAAAAACCTTAGAGCTTGCTCAAGAATTAGGTTTTCAAACATATATAGATCCTGAAGGATACTATGGATATGCAGAGATCGGTCAGGGGGAAGAACTCCTGGCCGTTCTTTGTCACTTGGATGTTGTTCCAGCCGGTGATCTAAAAGATTGGCAAACGCCACCCTTTCAAGCGACTGTTGTCGGTGACTATCTAGTAGGTCGTGGTGTACAGGATGATAAGGGGCCGTCACTCGCTGCCCTCTATGCAGTTAAGAGTTTGCTGGATGATGGCATCCAGTTTACCAAACGAATCCGCTTTATCTTTGGGACGGATGAAGAAACCTTGTGGCGCTGTATGAACCGCTACAATCAAATTGAAGAACAAGCAGATCTTGGGTTTGCGCCAGATTCTTCTTTCCCATTAACCTATGCTGAAAAAGGTTTGTTACAAGTGAAATTGCATGGCCCAGGTTGGGATGATCTTCCTTTACAGGCTGGTCAGGCCCTCAATGTTGTTCCAGATAAAGCGACCTATGCAGGTCATCGTTTAGAAGAATTGCTTCCCGTTTTGGATCAAAGTGGGGTTCAGTATAGCCAAACAGAAGATTCTGTAACGGTTATGGGAGTTTCCAAGCACTCCAAAGATGCAGCCGAAGGAGTGAATGCCATTGTCGGTTTAGCGGAAAGTCTGTCCCTCATCCAACCCCACCCAGCCTTGCTCTTTATTGCAGATGCTGTTGGTGAGGATGCAACTGGAGAAGCCCTATTTGGAAAAATTACAGATGAACCAAGTGGGGATCTTTCCTTCAATCTTGCGACTCTTGTGATCGATCAAGAGCAATCGGAAATCGGAATTGATATTCGAATTCCAGTCCTAGCAGATAAGGAGAATTTAGTAGCTCGTCTGCAAGAAATTGCGGCTAGCTATCAGTTGGAGTATGAAGAATTTGACTATTTGGCTCCTTTATATGTACCGCTAGATAGTCCTTTAGTCAGCTCTTTGATGGCCGTCTACCAGGAAGAAACCGGGGATAGGACACCAGCCATGTCTTCAGGTGGTGCGACATTTGCGCGAACTATGGAAAACTGTGTAGCTTTCGGCGCTCTTTTCCCAGGTGCAGAACAGACCGAGCACCAGGCCAATGAACGAGCAAAAATTGACGATCTCTACGCTGCGATGGAAATCTATCGAGAAGCCATTCAGCGCCTAGCGACAAAATAAAAAGTTTGGAAACTTAGTTTCCAAACTTTTTATTTGCTAAAGAAGAAGGGTGGGGTGAATTCTTTTAATTTTTCAAAGCAATCCAAAGCTCCTTGGTTGTCTTCACAGATGACCAAGCAGACATCGTCCCCACAGATAGTAGCTACAATTTGATCCAGTTCCAGTGCATCTAAGATAGCTCCAAAGGATTGGGCAAGCCCTGGAAGAGTTTTTACAACGACCTGGTTTTGAACGGGCCGCAACATGACTAAGGCATCTTCCATATACATCCGCAGGCGCTTTTCCCAACGGGAAGGAGCGATGGTGTTCATGGCATAGTAGGAACTATCCCCCTCGTTAATTTTCACTAGATTCAAGGATTTAACATCCCGTGAAAGGGTGGACTGGGTCACGAGAACCCCATTGGCTTCAAGGGCTTCTTGGAGTTCTTGTTGGGTATGAATCCTACGCTCAGAAATAATAGAACGGATCAAGCGGTGGCGGCTTTCAATTTTATTCATGAGAGACTCCTTTACTTGATGAACATAGCATCCCCAAAGCTGAAGAAGCGGTACCGTTCCTGAATAGCATGATGGTATGCTTCTAAGGTTAATTCACGGCCAGCAAAGGCAGAAACCAACATGACTAAAGTTGATTTTGGAAGGTGGAAGTTGGTCGAAAAGGCATCGACGACTTTCCATTCATAACCCGGTTTAATGAAAATATTGGTCCAGCCAGAATCGGCTTGGATATCACCTGCAAATTTATTTCCGATCGTTTCAAGCGTCCGGATAGAAGTTGTTCCAACAGCTACGATGCGTTTCCCTGCAGCTTTTACTTGACGAAGGGTCGCAGCAGCCTCTTCTGAAAGTTGGTAAAATTCAGAGTGCATCTCATGGTCTTCGAGATTGTCCACTGATACTGGACGGAAGGTACCAAGCCCTACATGAAGGGTCAAATAAACAAGATGAACACCCTTTGCTTCAATCTTTTGAAGCAATTCTTTGGTGAAATGTAGACCTGCTGTTGGGGCTGCAGCAGAACCGTTTTCTTTAGCATAAACGGTTTGGTAGCGTTCGCGGTCAGCAAGCTTTTCGTGAATATAGGGAGGGAGTGGCATTTCGCCAAGACTTTCCAAGACTTCTAAAAAGATGCCTTGATAGTGGAAGCGAACGATACGGCCTCCGTGTTCCAATTCTTCCTCGACAGTTGCGGTCAAGCGACCATCTCCAAAGCTGACTGTGGCCCCTACCTTTAAGCGTTTTGCAGGTTTTGCCAAGACTTCCCAACAGTCATCTTGGGTATTTTTGAGGAGAAGGAATTCGACGTGACCACCTGTTTCTGGCTTGACGCCGTGAAGACGGGCAGGCAGTACGCGCGTATTGTTCATGACAAGAGCATCTCCTGGCTCCAATTCATCCAAAATTGCATCAAAATGACGATCTTGGAATTGCCCTGTTTTTCGATCCAGGATCAAGAGTTTAGAGGCATCGCGTTTTTCAAGAGGGGTTTGGGCAATCAGTTCTTCAGGCAAATCAAAGTCAAAGTCGTTGGTATTCATTTGCGCTCCTTTTATAATAAATTTGTGAGTAGATAGATGGTTGTCCCGATAGCTAAAAGCATCAGGACAGTTCCCATCAAAAAGATCAGGACCTTGAGAATCTTTCTTTGGTGAATCAAGAAAGATAAGAGAAAGACAAGGAGTCCGATCAAAAAAATGATGAATAATAGTGATACAATCATACCTTTCATTATATCACGAATCGACTTGAAAATGAAAAAAATGCCAGAAAAAGATAGCGGTGTCACTTGACAAAAATTGGTCTATACCATATAATAAAAGCATAGAGAAATAGGAGGTCTATCCAATGAAAATTATTGAAGTAAAGGACCAAATTGAGGGTGGAAAAGTTGCCTTTGATATATTGAAAGAAACTTTACAGGAAGGTGCGCAAACCTTAGGTCTTGCGACTGGAAGCAGTCCCCTTGAGTTTTATAAACAGATTCGTGAAAGTGATTTGGATCTGTCCAATCTAATCAGTGTTAACTTAGATGAATACGTAGGGTTGACGGGAGATGATCCTCAATCTTATCGGTATTTCATGGAAAAACATCTCTTTGATGCCAAACCATTCAAAGAAAGCTATCTCCCATCTGGTGTAGAAGAATCTGCCGATCAAGAAGTGATCCGTTATAACAAAATCCTCGAAGACCATCCAGTAGACCTTCAAATCTTAGGGATTGGACGCAATGGGCATATCGGTTTTAATGAGCCGGGAACTTCCTTTGATAGTCAGACCCACTTAGTTCAGTTGGATGCCTCTACGATTGAAGCCAATTCTCGTTTCTTTGATAAGATCGAAGATGTACCAACCCAAGCCATCTCGATGGGGATTGCCAATATCTTAGCTGCAAAATCAATTGTCTTATTTGCCTATGGGGAATCAAAAGCCCAAGCGATTAAAGGTACGGTAGAGGGTGAAAGGACAGAAAAAGTGCCCGCTAGTGCCCTTCAAGGCCATCCAGATGTGACCATTATAGCGGATAAGGAAGCTTTGAGCTTGTTAAGTCGTTAATAAACAGGACCTATCGCCGATTTATTCGGGCCAGATAGGTTTTTTTCTGCTTCAAAGTATGGTACAATACAAGTAATTAACTGCTGTGATTGGCTCTTTTCATTTACTGGGAGACAAGAAGAAAGAGCATAAAGGTTAGAAGCTTGTTTCAATCTCCAGCTGATTAGTCTGTTATAAAGGAAAAGTTTATGATAAAAAAATATTTGATGTCTATTTGCCTCCTTCTGAGTCTTTTATGCCAGCCAATTCTAGCTAGTGCGGATGAGTTGGTGGATATGGCGCAAAAGATGTATCCAAATGACAATGTCCAAGCCATTAACCGTCCACATTCTTCGCTCATTATTGACGGCAATACGGGAAATGTTCTTTGGAAAGACAATATCGATGAAGTCAGGGATCCGGCCAGCATGAGTAAGCTCATGACGCTCTATCTCTTGTTTGAAGATATGGCAAATGGCAAGATCAGTAAAGATACAGTGATCAAGGCGACTGCTTCAGATCAAGCGATCGGTAAGATCTATGAAATCTCAAATAATAATATTGTTGCTGGAGTAGACTATACAATTCCTGAGTTGATTACCATGACCGTGGTTCCATCCTCAAATGTATCGACCCTCATGTTGGCCAATCTTATGTCCAACAATGATCCAGACGCCTTTATCGAGCGCATGAATGCCAAGGCTAAGGAATTGGGGATGACGAATACGGTCTGGAATAACCCAAGCGGGGCTGCCATCTCAACCTTGCAAGGCTACTATCAGGTAAACAATTATCCAAATGATGCGGCTAACCAGACAACTGCGCGTGATTTGGGAATTTTGGTCTATCATTTTATCAATCAATACCCGGATATCTTAAGCTATACCAATCAAGCCCAAGTCACGGTCAAAAAAGGAACTCCGTATGAGGAAACCTTTGATACCTATAATTATTCCTTGCCAGGAGCCAAGTATGCCTTAAAAGGTGTGGATGGTTTGAAAACGGGATCAAGCCCTCGTGGAGCCTTCAACTATATTGCAACCATCAAACGGGGCAATCAGCGTTTAATTGCTGTGATTATGGGGGTTGGAGATTGGGCAGACCAAGATGGGGA
>CABKMC010000091.1 GCA_902373455.1 uncultured Streptococcus sp. | reverse complement strand
ATTTAGAGCCAGTGCCTTAACTCCTTCTTTTACTGCTTGTTTTTTCAATTCATCGATTAGCCTACTAGCAATTCCTTGTCGTCTTGTTTCTTTTGCAACTGACAAAGCCAAAATACGATAGTAAGATCCATCTGTTTCAAAAAAGAAGAGCTTTGCATAACCTAAGAAACCTAAAATTTCTCCGTTTCTTTCAGCTAGAAGACAGCCATAATGTGGTTGAGAAAGAATCATTTCTAAACGTCGAGACAGCTTAGAAGCGGTCGTTGGATAGCCCAAGTCTTCGTATAAAGACAGTAGGGCTTCAGCATCTTTCATGGTTGCTTTTCGTATCTTCATAAGATCCTCTTACTTCTCCTTCAAGGCATCAAACTTAGCCTTCATGGTTGGATTTTTCCGTGTCAATTTTTTAACGGAAACATCATCCAACTTGTTGTTGGCAAGACGGAGTTGATTTTCTGATGTGGTCAAGAATTTCTTGACTTCTTCCATCCGCTTGATGGCTTTGTCGATTTCATCGATGGCCTTGCCAAAGTTGACAGAAGCCGAATTGTAGTTCTTAGCAAAGGCTACTTTGAAGGCATCCAGGTCTTCTTCAAAGTGGGTAATGTCGATATTTTGTTCACGGACAAGCGCCAATTCCTGCTTGTATTTAAGGGAATTAAGGGCTGCATTCCGCAGGAGCCCAATGATCTGGATAAAGAACTGAGGACGGACGACATACATCTTCTCATACTCATGGCTGACATCGACAATCCCTGTGTTGAAGTAGTCGTTATCTGCCTCAAGCATAGTCACTAAAACCGCATATTCACAGTTCTTTTCTCGACGGTCCTTGTCCAACTCTTTGTAGAAGTCTGCATTCTTGTGTTTCTTTTCGGTCCCGTCTGCTTCATTTTTCATCTCGAACATAATGGAGATAATCTCCACTCCATTTTCATCACACTCGCGGAAGATAAAGTCACCTTTAGACCCACGCGCAGAGACCTTGTTGTCCTTTTCAAAATAGGCATTTGGAAAGGCAAAACTGCGAACCTTGTTGAATTCACTTTCCGCATACTGCTCCAGACTTTCCCCGATTGCCTTAGTCGACTGTTGGGCCTTGAAATTCTTGTAAAACTCAACCTGTTCATTGGCCGCCTTAAGCTGGGCTTCGTAGTTTTGCTTGACAGAAGCTAGGGACAGTTCGTTTTCCTTCTCTTGAAGGAGCAATTGGTTTTGTACCTGATCACGCTCCTTCTCCAAATTAGAAAGCGTTTTTTGTAGCTGATTTTCATGTTCCAAGCGCAAGGTGGCCAACTGATTCTCCAGTGCTTGCACTTCTTTTTCTTTCTCTAGCAGGCTTTGGCTAGCGGTTTGCTCCACCTCTTTTTTGGCCAATTCTTTTTCGGTATCAAACTGTTGAATCTGGTTTTGTAATTGGGCAATTTCTTGGTCCTTCTTGGCTAACTTCTCTTGTTGCTCATTAAGGGCCTTTTGCTCAGCTAAAGCCAACTCTTGCCGAATTCGCTCATGAATTTCCTTGTCAAACTCTGCTGTCCGTACCTGTGACAAGAGTTCGCTGTATTGACTTTCGTTGACTGTAAAGACTTCCCCACAGTTGGGGCACTTGATTTCGTTCATAGCATGCCTCTTTCTCTATTCTTAGTATATTATATCATGCCACTTGGAAAATCAAAACCAGCAAGCTAAGCTTGCTGGTTTCAACTGAATATTCATTTCTCTATAGAGACTTTCCTTAGGTGAGGATGGACGGTAGCGACTCCCTTTGGGATTCCATACCTTAGATTTGAGCCTTACGTCTCAAATCTACCGAGCACCAGAAACTAATGCGTTTCTGATGCTTTCCTCACGGCGAAAAGTCTCAATCTATTTTGCACTAGTTCCAAAATATTTTTTTCAATAGTCTCATTCAGTAATAATTTTAGATTTCTGAAAAGATGTTGCTTATTTATAATCTGAAACAGTGGACTTAGCTTACTGGTCTCCACTTATTTCTTTTCAATCGGAGCGACACTGGCCAAGAGTTTCTTTAGCCCCACTTCTGGGAAGTTGATCTTGAGCTCTTGGGTACTTCCACTACCAGAGACTTCTAGGACAGTCCCTTCGCCCCACTTCTTGTGAATGGCAATGTCTCCAATGGACCAAGCGACGCTTTCTTTAGTAGCAGCTCGGTTACTATTACCAAAAGGTAGACTTGATGAAGTGAGGGCACTTGGTGCTGCTTGTCTCTTGCGCTCTTGAAGGGCTTGTGACAGGCTCATTCCTTTTCCAAAGGTCGTTCCGCCTCCATTGCTATAAGAAGCCTTAAAGCTAGTGTTGACTGGACGGGCTAATCCTTGGTAGGTCAATAAATCCGGGCTAATTTCATTGATGAAACGCGTTGGCCGGTTGTAGCTGGTCCGTCCAAAGAGCAAACGTGAGTTGGCATTAGTCAAGAAGAGAACCTTCTCTGCCCGTGTAATCCCTACATAAGCCAGACGACGTTCTTCCTCCAACTCATCTGGATCCTCTGCCGCACGACTAAGAGGAAAGACATTTTCTTCCATTCCAATCAAGAAAACGACTGGGAACTCCAATCCCTTTGCTGCATGAAGAGTCATCAAGGTGACTTCTGAAGTTTCTTGGGCCCCATCATCTGTATCGGCAATCAAAGCCAAATCGTTCAAGAAACGACTCAAGGTTTCCACACCTGATTCGTCTTCGACGGTCTCTCCATTTTCATCAAAATTCTTGGTAACAGATAGGAACTCTTGGATATTCTCGATGCGGGCCTGACTTTCCAAATTTCCCTGATTGGTTAGGGCTGTCATGTAGCCTGTCTTGTCAAGGACTTCTTCGACCAACTCTGTAATGGTCAGCTGGTCCAATCTTTCTCTCAAATCAAGAATGAGATTGGCAAAGTCCCAGATGGCTTGGGCTGCCTTTCCTTTGATGCCAGAGAGCATGATATTGGCTGAAGCATCCAGGAGTGAAGACTCTTGCATTTGGGCAAAGTCACGAATCTTATCCACTGTACCTGGCCCGATTCCCCGCTTAGGTTCATTGATAATGCGCTCAAAACTGATATTGTCACTGAGGTTGGCAATCAAGTTCAGATAAGCAATGACATCCCGAATTTCCTTCCGGCTGTAGAACTTGGTGCCCCCTACCATGGTGTAGGGAATGTTGGACTTGAGTAGCGCTTCTTCAATGGTCCGTGACTGGGCATTGGTCCGGTAGAGAACGGCAAAATCACGGTGTTTGTAGCCAGCTTCGCGACTAAGCTCTTCAATGGTTTTAGCAACAAAGACTGCTTCATCCTGCTCATCATTAGCCCGATAATAGACAATCTCTTCCCCGTCTTCATTTTGTGTCCAGAGATTCTTCGGACGGCGGTGGCGATTGTTTTTGATGACATCATTAGCTGCTTGCAGGATAGTTTTAGTGGAACGATAATTTTCCTCTAACAAAACGACCTTGGCATCAGGATAATCCTTCTCAAAGTCCAGGATATTCTGCATATCTGCTCCCCGCCAACCATAAATAGACTGGTCCGCATCCCCAACGACACAGATATTTTTAAAACGTGAAGCCAAGAGTTTGACCAACTGGTATTGGGCATGGTTGGTATCTTGATACTCATCCACATGGATGTATTGGAACTTCTGCTGGTAATAGGTCAGCACATCTGGATGCTGATCAAAAAGACGCAAGGTCAGCATGATCAAATCATCAAAGTCCACTGCTTCTGACTGACGGAGTTCCTTTTGGTAAGCCTCATAGCACTTAGCGACGATCTGGGTATACATATCTCCCGCTTGGGCGGCATAGGCCACTTCATCAATCAGATCATTTTTGGCATTGGAAATGGTCCCCAAAATGGTCCGTTCATTCCATTTTTTAGGATCCAAGTTCAAGGACTTCAAGATCCGCTTCATCAAGGTCCGTTGCTCACCTGGGTCAACAATGGTAAAATTGCGATTGTAACCAATATGATCCGCATCTCGACGGAGGATACGCACACACATGGAGTGGAAGGTGGCAATCAAGCAATCTTGGGTGGCTGGATTTAGCTGATAAGCCCTCTCCTTCATCTCTCGAGCGGCTTTATTGGTAAAGGTAATGGCCAAAATATTCCAAGGATTGACCATTTTTTCATCGATCAAGTAAGCGATGCGGTGGGTCAAGACACGTGTCTTACCAGAACCAGCCCCCGCCATGATCAAGAGGGGACCTTCTGTCGTTTGGACCGCCTCTGCTTGGCGATCATTCATACCATTCAATAAAGGATTCATCTCATTCTCCTCATTCATTCAATCGTTCTATTATACCACAAAAACCGACCTAGCTTATTTTAAAAAAGGACTCATTTGAATTTCCCTTCCAAAAACGATATAATAGTAGCTTAAAGAAAACAGGTTCATATCCGAGGTTGTAGGAGGAAATTTTGGAAAAACCATACAGTAACTTAAAACTGGCCGAACGTGGTGCCGTCATCAGTATTTTAGCCTATTTACTACTTTCTTCAGCAAAATTAGCTACTGGTCATCTGCTTCACTCCTCTAGTTTGGTAGCCGATGGATTTAACAACTTATCAGATATTATCAGCAATGCTGCCCTGCTCATCGGGATTCGTCTCGCTCGCCAACCAGCTGACCGTGATCACAAGTTTGGTCACTGGAAAATTGAGGATCTAGCTAGTCTAGTCACCTCCATCATCATGTTTTATGTCGGTTTTGATGTCTTACGCGATACCCTCCAAAAGATCTTCAGCAATGAAACAGTTAGCATTGATCCACTCGGTGCTGGCGTCGGAGTGGTTTCAGCCCTTGTCATGCTAGGCGTTTATTTCTACAATCTTCGCTTAGCAAAACGGGCCAAATCAAAAGCCTTAAAAGCAGCCGCAAAAGACAATCTTTCAGACGTCGTCACATCTCTTGGAACGTCGATCGCGATCGCTGCTAGTGCTTTTAACTATCCAATTGTCGATAAAATCGTAGCCATCATCATCACCTTCTTTATCCTCAAAACAGCCTACGATATTTTTATGGAATCTTCCTTTAGTCTTTCAGATGGCTTTGACGATAGTCTCCTCGAAGATTACGAAAAAGCTATTTTAAAACTCCCTAAGATTGCGCGTGTGAAATACCAACGCGGACGGACCTACGGAAGCAATATCTATCTGGACGTTGTCTTGGAGATGAATCCCGATCTTTCAGTCTATGAAAGCCATGCGATCACAGAAGAAGTCGAGAATCTCCTAAAAGAAGAATTTGGAGTCTTTGACATTGACGTCCATGTGGAACCTAGCTCAATTCCTGAAGATGAGCTGATCGAAAACGTTGAAAAGAAACTCTTAACCTACGAAAAACGCCTCTATGCTAAGCAAGAGTTTGATACATTGCTAGCGGATAATTATACCTTGATTGACGATACCGGTCACGAACACCACAAGGTAGAATTAATAGAGGCTCTCGCAAGTGACCAAGTTCAATTCCAAAACTTTGAACTAGAGTCCATCAGCCAAAAGACCAAACTTATCCGCTATGAACTAGACGGTCAAATCCATACCAGTCTCTGGCGTCGCCATGAAACGTGGCAAAAGATTTTCCATCAAATTACTAATAAAACCGACTAAAAGAGGCTGGGACAAAAGTCCTAGCCTCTCAATTGTTTTTGGATTGTCGAGCAAGACGCAGTGGTTGAGTGGGCTCTACTACGCT
>CABKMC010000090.1 GCA_902373455.1 uncultured Streptococcus sp. | reverse complement strand
ACATCAATTAGTACACACCTCTTTTAAAAAAGAATTATACTATAAGTATCAGTATTAATAAAGGAGATCGCAAATAATGGTAGAAATTAAATTACCGTACGACAAAAAGACGATTGTTGCAAAGATTCCAGATGAAAACTTTGCAGGATTGTTAGAGTCTAAGGCGGAAAACTTCCATAACCCACTGTCTGAAGAAGAAACTGTTGAACGTTCAATGGACAACCCTATCGGCAGCCCTACTTTGGAAGAGCTTGCTAAAGGCAAAAAAGACATCGTGTTGATCAGCTCTGACCACACTCGTCCCGTTCCTTCTCACATCATCACCCCAATCATTTTGCGTCGTATTCGCTCAGTTAACCCTGAAGCACGTGTGCGTATCTTGGTTGCTACTGGTTTCCACCGTCCTTCAACTCGCGAAGAATTGATCAACAAATACGGCCAAGAAATCGTTGACAATGAAGAAATCGTTATGCACATTTCAACAAATGACGACGACATGGTTAAAATCGGTCAACTTCCTTCAGGTGGGGATTGTATCATCAACAAGATCGCTGCTGAAGCTGACTTGTTGCTAGCAGAAGGATTCATCGAATCTCACTTCTTTGCTGGATTCTCAGGTGGACGTAAATCAGTCCTTCCAGGTATCGCTTCATACAAAACTATCATGGCGAACCACTCAGGTGACTTCATCAATTCTGATAAGGCACGTACTGGTAACCTTGACCACAACCCAATCCACGAAGATATGCTTTACGCTGCTCGTACTGCAAACTTGGCCTTCATCGTCAACGTTGTATTGGACGGCGAAAAACACATCATCGGATCTTTCGCTGGGGACATGGTTGAAGCCCACAAAGTTGGTTGTGACTTCGTTGCAGACTTGGCACGTGTGTCTAAGATCGAAAGCGACATCACAATTTCTACAAACGGTGGTTTCCCACTTGACCAAAACATCTACCAAGCTGTTAAAGGGATGACTGCAGCCGAAGCTTCTAACAAAGAAGGCGGAACAATCATCATGGTTGCTGGATGTGCAGACGGTCACGGTGGAGAAGGTTTCTATCGCAACCTTGCTGACGTAGAAGATCCAAAAGAATTCTTGGAACAAGCTATCAATACACCTCGTTTAGAGACTGTCCCAGACCAATGGACTTCTCAAATCTTGGCACGTATTTTGGTACACCACCATGTTATCTTTGTATCTGACCTTGTAGATCCTGCTTTGATTACAGGTATGCACATGGAACTTGCAACTTCATTTGACGAAGCACTTGAAAAAGCCTTTGCACGTGAAGGAAAAGATGCTAAAGTAACAGTTATCCGCGACGGACTTTCTGTCGTTGTTGAATAGAATCAAACATGGATTTTCAACCCAATCTAGAACAGACACTCCGTTCTTTGCAAGCAGGTCATCTCTCCGTTGAGGATGCGCTTGAGCAAATCAATGGAGTTAAAGAACTAGGGTATGCAGCAATTGATACTGACCGGCAACGTCGCAACGGCTTCCCTGAGGTCGTATACGGCGAAGGAAAGACAGTTGAGCAAATTGAAGGGATCCTGCAATTTCTTTCAGAAAAAGAATTGCCGATCCTCACAACAAGGGTCTCTCTCCAAAAGGGAGAGGCTCTTTCTCAGCGCTTTCCGACTGGCCACTATTATCCAGAAGCTCGCTGCTTCGTTCTCAACTCTAAAAAAGAAGAAGCCGATCCTGAACACTACATTGCGGTCGTCACAGCAGGGACAAGTGATGTTCCTGTTGCAGAAGAAGCTGCAGTCACTGCAGAAACCTTTGGCCATTCGGTTCGCCGAATCTATGATGTGGGAGTCGCCGGCATCCATCGCCTCTTCAATCGCTTAGAAGAGATCCAAAAAGCCAGTGTGATCATCGTGATTGCTGGTATGGAAGGAGCTCTTGTCAGTGTCGTAGGAGGTCTTGTGGATGTGCCTGTGATTGCCGTTCCGACTAGTGTTGGATACGGAAGCAACCTTCAAGGGCTAACGACCTTGATGAGTATGTTGACCTCTTGTGCTTCTGGAGTCACCGTCGTCAATATTGATAACGGATTTGGTGCAGCTTATTCAGCATGTATGATCAATCGACTCAACCACAATCGAAAGGAAAACTGATGACCAGTCTATTTTTAGAACCTTTTTCTGGAATAAGTGGCGATATGCTCAACGGTCTTCTTGTGGACCTTGGGGCCGATGTCGAACTTCTTCACACAGAACTCGAAAAACTGGGAGTGGATGGTTTTCACCTCCACGTTCATCGCGTCGCAAAAAGCGCAATTTGGGGAACTGATTTCGATGTTCACCTTCACCACGGGGAGAAAGATACGGGGATTGAAGGTGATTTTGATCACGATCATGAACATCATCACGATCACGAACACCATCACGATCACGAACACCATCACGATCACGAACACCATCACGATCACGAACATCATCACGATCACGAACACCATCATGACCATTCCCATGCGGATGCTCGCAGTTATGCGGATATCCACGATTTAATTGCCGCTTCACAGTTGAGTCCTTTTGTGAAACAAAAAAGTCTGGAAGTCTTTCTTGATATCGCAAAGGCCGAAGCAGCTGTGCATAACATGCCTATCGAACAGATTCATTTCCATGAAATTGGTGCAATTGACTCCATCGTCGACATCGTTAGCTTTTTCATCCTAGTGGAATCGCTCGGTATCGATACAGTTTACTCTACTCCTCTCACTGAGGGAAGTGGGACCATTTCAGTTGCCCATGGAGAAATGCCTGTTCCGGTTCCTGCTGTGATGCAGTTGAGAAAAGGAACGACTATTCCGATTACTCAAGACTTCACAGTTAAAACGGAGTTGATTACTCCGACAGGGTTAGCCCTCCTTAAAGCATTGTCCCCAATCTTTGAACCAATCCCCTCTCACCTTTCTATCGAAAGTGTGGGCTATGGATTTGGTAAAAGAGAGACTGGAAAATTCAATGCTTTACGCGGTTCGCTATTGAAAGAAGACACCTCTCACAGCACCACTGTTGTTCATCGCACGGAAGATCAAATTATTGAGATCACCACTACGATCGATGATCAAACACCAGAGCAACTCGGTTATATTATCCACCGTTTCCTGGACGCTGGAGCTTTAGATGTCTACTATCGTAGCGTCGTTATGAAAAAGAATCGCCCTGGCTTTGAATTGATTCTCTTGATTCAAGGAAGTCAGTTGGAAGATTTTTCAGCCCTCTTGTTCAAAGAAACCAGTACCATTGGTTTTCGATACCAACAAGTCGACCGAAAGGTCATGCAACGTCGATTTGAACAAATCGATACGGAATTTGGACCCGTTACGGTAAAAATTAACCAGTACGGATCTACCACTAAAAAAACACTTGAATACGAAGACTGTCAGCGTATTGCTACGGAGATGCAGTTGCCGATTCAAGAAGTTTATCACCAATTACAAAAATACATTTATTAATTTAGGAGACATTAATTAACATGACACATCAATTACTTGCAGAAGTTATGAGTACAGCTTTGATGATTATCTTCGGGGTTGGCGTACACTGTGACGACGTTTTGAAGAAAACAAAATATGCTGGAACTGGACACTTATTCGCGATCACTACATGGGCATTCGGTATCACTGTCTGCTTGTTCGTCTTTGGTGGCGTTTCAATGAACCCTGCTATGGCTTTGCTGAAAGTCCTTCTTGGTAAATTGACAATCGCTCAATTCTTCCCAATCGCAATCGCTGAAATGATCGGTGCCTTCCTTGGTGCAGTCATTGCTTACTTTATGTACGCAGACCACTTCAAGATTTCTGAAGGTCAAATTGATGGTGTTGCTATCCGTAACATCTTCTCAACTAACCCTAACTGCCGTAACCTTCCACGTAACTACTTCGTCGAAGCGTTCGCAACATTTATCTTCTTGACATCTATCATGGCTGCTGAACACGCCAACGAAGCAATGCTTCCATTCACTGTTGGTTTGATCGTTTGGGCTATCGGTATGGGTCTTGGTGGTACTACAGGTTTCGCGATGAACCAAGCGCGTGACCTTGGACCTCGTTTCGCTTACCAAATCTTGCCAATCAAAGATAAAGTAAACAACGACTGGCAATATGGTCTTCTTGTACCAGGTACTGCTCCATTTGTTGGTGCTGTCCTTGCCTTCTTCTTCATCCGTTACTTCCTTGGAATCATGTAATAAGTTGATCGAAGAATCATTCAAAAGCAAGCATCGAAGGGTGCTTGTTTTTTTGATTCCTTCATTTTCCGAAGCCGTCCATAAAATGATATAATGGACAAAGCAAATCATGAAAGAAACAAAAGAAGGAAGAACGACATGACTCATTTTCACACCATTGTCATCGGTGGTGGCCCAGCAGGTATGATGGCGACCATTGCCAGCGCCTCTTATGGCCAACCTACGCTACTGATCGAAAAAAATAAAAAGCTGGGCAAGAAACTCGCTGGTACCGGAGGAGGCCGCTGTAACGTCACGAATAACGGGACCCTAGACGATTTGATGGCCGGTATCCCTGGAAATGGCCGTTTCCTTTACAGTGTGTTTTCCCAATTTGATAATCATGATATCATCCAATTTTTCACCGATAATGGCGTCAAGCTAAAAGTCGAAGATCATGGCCGGGTCTTTCCTGCTAGTGATCAATCTCGCACCATTATTCAAGCCTTAGAAAATAAGATCCTTGAGCTAGGTGCTAGCATGGCCACCAACTGCGAAGTCGTCTCTGTCACCAAGCCAGAAGACGTCTTTATCGTCAAGTCTGCTGAAAAAACATGGACAGCTGACAAGCTGATTGTCACAACTGGGGGCAAATCCTATCCTTCTACCGGCTCTACTGGCTACGGACACGAAATTGCCCGCCACTTCAAACACACCATCACCGATCTCGAAGCGGCAGAAAGTCCTCTTTTGACAGACTTCCCACACAAGGCCCTCCAAGGGATTTCTCTGACAGATGTGACCCTCAGCTACGGCAAACACATCATCACCCATGACCTGCTCTTTACGCATTTCGGTCTTTCTGGCCCTGCAGCCCTTCGGATGTCTAGCTTTGTTAAAGGTGGGGAAATCTTATCTCTGGACCTCCTTCCGACTACCTCTTCTCAAGAGTTAAAAGACTTTCTAGAAGAGCATCGAGAAAAGTCCATTAAAAATAGCCTCAAAACCCTTCTTCCTGAACGGTTAGCTGATTTCTTGGCGCAAGGATTCCCTGAAAAACCCAAACAACTCACTCCTACTCAGACAGAAAAGCTCATTCAAAACATCAAAGAGATGCCTATTCCTGTCACTGGGAAGATGTCTCTAGCCAAGTCTTTTGTCACCAAGGGCGGCGTCAGCCTCAAAGAAATCAATCCTAAAACCCTTGAAAGTAAGCTAGTTCCTGGGCTCCACTTTGCAGGAGAAGTCCTCGATATCAATGCCCATACAGGCGGTTTTAATATCACATCCGCCCTCTGTACCGGTTGGGTAGCAGGAAGCCCTCATTACTAAAAAACGAACTCGATTTGTTCGAGCTCGTCTTAGAATGATGACAAACTATTTTAAAGTAAAATAAGTTAAGTAATTCTACAAAGAAATATAAATGTGGTCCAATTCTTAGAATGAATAAAGAAAATGCCGAAACTTTCCGCTGTGAGAAAAGTGCCTGAAACTTTTTGTTTCAGGCACTCGGAATTATTGAGACCTTAGGCTCAATAATTAGTCATGGAAC
>CABKMC010000089.1 GCA_902373455.1 uncultured Streptococcus sp. | reverse complement strand
GGTCATCACAAGAACCTCCATGGCCAACTTTGAAGTTCTCGTTTATGGGATCACTATCGGAGACCAACAGATCGCTGCCTTTAATGCGCCCGTTGGGGCAGCTTCCTGTGTGGGAATTATTGAGGATTTGATTCAATTTGGGATGGAAAAACTCGTTCTTTTTGGGACTTGTGGGGTTTTGGACAGGGATATTGAAGCGACCTCCATCATCATTCCAACAGCAGCTCTTCGGGATGAAGGGACCAGCTACCACTATCTTCCGGCTAGTGATGAAGTGGAAGTAAATAAGGAAAGCCTTCCTCTCTTCCAAGCTTTTCTGGACAGTCACAAGGTTTCTTATCAGTCAGGAAAAGTGTGGACGACCGATGCTCCCTATCGGGAAACCATCGACAAGATGAAACGTCGAAAGGAAGCAGGAGCCATCTGTGTGGATATGGAATGTTCGGCAGTGGCGGCATTAGCAGCTTTTCGGGGCTTTGAACTCTGCCATTTTTTCTACGCGGCGGACCACCTCTCTGAAGAAAAATGGGATATCCGAACCTTATCTAGTCATGAGGACTTAGATGGCAAGGACCGAATCGCGGAGTTGGCCATTCAATTTGCGCTCTTATGGGAAAAGGCAAACTAAATGAAAGAAGCAATCATCGAATTGAAGGATTTTTCCTTCCAGTATAAGGCCCAGTCTGAGCCGACCTTAAAGGGGATTAACCTGACCATCTACGAGGGGGAAAAGGTCCTGATTGTGGGACCATCTGGCTCTGGTAAGTCAACCATTGGTCAGTGTCTAAACGGGATTATTCCCAATATCTATAAGGGAACCAGTAGTGGGCAATTTCTCATTCAGGGGACAGAAGCCTTTGATCATAGTATTTATGAAAAATCTCACTTGGTCAGTACGGTTTTACAGGATACGGATGGCCAGTTTATCGGTCTTAGTGTCGCAGAAGACTTGGCTTTTGCTCTTGAAAACGATATGGTGGAACCGGAAAGTATGAAATCTCGGGTTCACACCTGGGCGGAGCGCTTAGATTTGAGTAAGCTCTTGGACCATCGGCCTCAAGATTTATCCGGTGGGCAAAAACAGCGGGTGAGCTTAGCTGGCGTCCTGATCGACGAAAGTCCAATCCTGCTTTTTGATGAGCCACTGGCTAATCTAGATCCCAAGTCGGGTCAGGATATCATTGATCTAATCGATCAAATTCATGAAGAGCAAGGGACAACAACCATTATCATCGAACACCGTTTGGAGGATGTGCTCTATCGTCCCATTGATCGAGTCATCTTGATCAATCAAGGGCAAGTCCTCTTTAATGGGGAGCCAGATGAGTTGTTGAGAACGACACTGCTGACTGAAAATGGGATTCGGGAACCCCTCTATTTAACAACTCTTCGCCAGTTAGGCCAGGATATCAGCAAGCTACCGAATTTGGACAATGTTGAAAAAATACCACTTGAAGATTTATCAGTGGAAATTCCAACTCCACATTTTGAAAAAGGTGCAGAGGCAGAAGCAATTTTAGAGCTTGGTCATTTGAACTTTGCCTATCGAGAAAATCAGCCTATTCTTAAAGATCTTTCTTTAACCGTTCCAAAAGGCCAACGGCTAGCGATTGTTGGTAAAAATGGGGCTGGAAAATCTACCCTTGCTAAGGCGATTTGTGGCTTCATCCAAACGGAAGGAACCTATTTCTCAAAGGGAGAGGATATCAAGGGTGATAGTGTCAAGGAGCGAGCAGAGCGAGTAGGTTATGTCCTGCAAAATCCTAATCAGATGATTTCATCGACCATGGTGTTTGATGAGGTAGCTCTCGGTCTTCGCTTGAGAAATGTCCCAGAGGACCAGATTGAAAATCGTGTCCATCAAGCCTTGAAAACCTGTGGTCTCTACGAATTTCGTAAGTGGCCAATTTCTGCTCTATCTTATGGTCAGAAGAAGCGGGTGACCATCGCTTCGATTTTAGTATTGGGGCCTGAGGTTTTGGTACTGGATGAACCGACGGCAGGCCAGGATCAACGAAACTATACAGAAATTATGGATTTCCTTGATGAACTCCAGCAAAAGGGGCATACCATTGTCATGATTACCCACGATATGCAGCTCATGCTAGATTATTCCGACCGGGCAGTCGTGGTTATGGATGGGCAGGTTTTGGCTGATTTGACACCGGCAGAGCTCTTGACCCAACCAGAAATTTTGAGACGGGCTAATTTGAAAGAAACGTCTATTTTCGCCTTGGCAAATCGACTTGGTGTCGATCCTCTTGCCTTGACCCAGTTTTATATGAATCAGAAGGGGGAAGGTCATGAATAATCGCTTAGTCGGCTACCATGCCGGAACCAGCTTTCTGCATCGCCTTTCAGGCGCTAGCAAGCTTCTTTTCTTATTGTTGGTATCATTAGCTGCCATGTTGAGTTACGATACTCGCTTGTTGTTGGTCATTGGTTTGGGTGCCCTCGCCTTATTTGCAACCTCAGGCATTCGTTTGAAAGACATCTCTTTTGTTCTGAGTTTTGCCTTAGCTTTTGCCCTTCTCAATGTCTTGATGGTCTATCTTTTTGCCCCCCAATATGGGGTAGAAATCTATGGAGCAAAAACAGTTCTTCTAGATGGTTTAGGAGCTTATAGCATTACAGCTCAAGAGTTGTTTTATCTTTTCAACCTTACTTTGAAATATATCTGTACCATTCCTTTGGCTCTTATTTTCCTGATGACCACCCATCCTAGTCAATTTGCTTCGAGTCTTAATCAGATAGGAGTATCCTACAAGATTGCTTATTCAGTCAGCTTGACCCTGCGCTATATTCCAGATGTGCAAGAGGAATACCAGATTATCAAGCTCTCCCAAGAAGCAAGAGGATTGGAGTTGTCCAAAAAAGCCAACTTTGTCCAGCGGGTGAAGGGAAATCTTCAGATGATTTCTCCCTTAATTTTTAGTTCTCTAGAGCGGATTGAAACGATTTCTACGGCGATGGAATTGCGACGCTTTGGAAAAAATAAAAAACGAACCTGGTACACCTATCAGGAGATGACGACTCGTGATCACTTGATTATCCTGGGGTCAATCTTTATGGTAGTCTTAAGTATCGTCTTGATTTGGGTAAACCAAGGTCGCTTCTATAATCCTTGGAGGTAATCACATGTCAGAAACAATATTAGTAACAGGAGCTTCTGCTGGCTTTGGTCAAGCCATCTGTCGTCGCTTAGTTGCCGATGGGCATCGGGTGATTGGTGCAGCTAGACGCATCGAAAAATTACAAGTCCTTCAAGAAGAGCTGGGAGAAGCCTTTTATCCCCTGCAAATGGATGTAACAGATCTCCCACAGGTGGATCATGCCCTTGCCAGTTTGCCAGCTTCTTGGGAGAGAATTGATGTTTTGGTCAATAATGCTGGTCTGGCCCTAGGCCTCGCTCCAGCTCATGAAGCAGAGATCGTAGATTGGTTGACCATGATTCAGACCAACATTATCGGTCTGACCTATTTGACCCGGCAAATCCTCCCCCAGATGGTGGAAAGAAATGACGGTTATATCATCAATATGGGGTCTACGGCAGGAACAGTGCCTTATCCAGGAGCCAATGTCTACGGAGCATCCAAAGCCTTTGTCAAGCAATTCTCCCTCAATCTTCGAGCAGATCTAGCAGGGAAGAAGATTCGTGTCAGCAATATTGAACCTGGTCTCTGTGAAGGAACTGAATTCTCGACGGTTCGCTTTAAAGGAGATGAAAAACGAGTAGAAGCTCTCTATCGAGATGCCCATGCCATTCAGCCTGAAGACATTGCGAATACTGTAGCTTGGTTGATCCAACAGCCTAAGCATGTCAATGTCAACCGGATTGAAATCATGCCGGTTTCCCAAACCTTTGGCCCTCAACCCGTTTATCGTGACTAAAAAGAGAAACAACCACTCCACAAGGGATTGGTTGTTTTTTATGTTTCCTCTGGTATAATAGAAGGCAAAGTAAGGAGAAAAAGATGACAGCTGCGTTAATTATTGGTTCTACCGTTTGTGATGTGATGATCTACTTGGATCGGTTGCCGAGTCGTGAAGGAGATGCCCATATTGATCACCAACAATGGTCTGTGGGAGGTTGTGCATTTAATGTCGTCAATATTCTTCATTTTTTGTCGCAACCCTACCAGTTTGTCTCGCCAGTCGGTTCTGGGATGTATGGTGATTTTATTCGGAGAGAGCTAAAACAATTGGGAATTTCCTCCTCCATCTCATTAGAGGGGACCAATGGGTGCTGTTATTGCTTTGTAGAGTCTGATGGTGAGAGGACCTTCTTATCAGATCACGGAGTGGAGTATAGCTTCCAAGGAGAGTGGCTAAAAGAGATCGAGACAGATCGATTTGATTACATCTACTTGTGTGGTCTTGAAGTCGAGGAGCCAACCGGTCTTGCATTGGTGCAGTCTGTTTCGCAATTAGAAGGCCAGGTGATTTTCGCACCAGGACCACGCGGACTCATGATTCCCAAAGATCGACTGGAAGCAATTTATGATCTGCATCCGATTCTCCATGTTAATGAGGCTGAAGCACTGGCTTTTTCTGGGTGTAGAGAGATCCAGCCAGCCATCGAACGTTTGTATCAGAGAACGGGGCAATTAGTCATTGTCACCTTGGGGGAAAAAGGAGCGGTTGCCTATGATGGCAACTGGTATGAGGCGGACGGTTTCCCAGCAGAAGTTGTTGATACAGTAGGTGCTGGGGATAGCCATGTCGGAGCTTTTCTGTCAGCCCGATTAGAAGGCTTAGATATCGCACAAGCCTTAAGCTTTGCCAATAAAGTCTCTAGCCAGATTGTTGCAAGTAAGGGCGTTCATCTGACAAAAGAGCAGCAAGAAGCCCTACGAACAGAATTGAAACAAAAATAAAAAAGAGAGTGGGACAGAAATCGGTAATTCGTTAGAATTCGATTTCGTCGTCCCACCTCCGCACAGTTGAGTAGGGCTGTAAAAGCTGATGAAATCAGCGTAGTAGAGCCCACTCAACCACTGCGTCTTGCTCGACAATCCAAAAACAATTGAGAGGCTAGGACTTTTGTCTCAGCCTCTTTTTTGACTTTGTCCGCTTGGCCCTTTGTATCTTATTACAAAGGCCGCTTATTGGGTAAGCCTGCTTTTCTTGGGTATTTATTGGGTGTTTCTTTTTTCTTCTCCACAACAGTAATGTAGCGAGGATCCCCATTTGGCAATTCATACTGTAGATTGTCTTCAACCTTGCTAAATAGCAGGTTCAGGGCATTTTTGGCTTCTTCCAACTCTTCTGGAGCATTGCTGGCCTTGAGAGCAAGAAGACGTCCCCCTACTTTCAGGTAAGGGATGGTCAGTTCAGAGAGAACCTGCATGCGGGCAACCGCGCGGGCAGTTACGATATCAAATTGGGCACGAAAATTCTTGTCTTGCGCAAAGTCCTCCGCACGTCCATGGTAGAAATGAACTCCGCTCAAACCTAACTCTTCAGCCAGCAAGTGGAGAAAATTGATCCGCTTATTAAGGGAATCAATGATGGTCACATCCAGTTCAGGGAATAGGATCTTCATTGGTAGGCTCGGAAAGCCGGCGCCAGCTCCGATATCCAAGAGACGGATGGGTTGGTTTTCGATCAAACCTTGTAAAATGGGTGCGATTGAATCATAAAAATGCTTGAGATAGACTTCGTCTTTTGCGGTGATGGCGGTGAGATTAATTTTCTCATTCCATTCCACGAGGAGCTCGAAATAGCGTTCGTATTGCTCTTTTTGTCGATCAGTTAATGGGAAGCCGAGGTCGGCTAAATGGGTATAAAATTCTTCTGGTTTCATAAGATAATTTTACCACAAAATAAGAGAAATTTGATATACTGGTAGAAAGAAATGAAAGGAATTCAATAAAATGATTTGGATTATTCTTGGGATC
>CABKMC010000088.1 GCA_902373455.1 uncultured Streptococcus sp. | reverse complement strand
GTTGAAACTGTAAGCAACGATGCATCTGGTAACGTTAAGTTCTCTAAACTTGAATTCAAGAAAGAACAAGTAGGCGAACACAAGTTCACAGTTGAAGAAGTGAAGGGTACTGACGGAACTGTCACTTACGATGCGATGAAAGCAGTAGTAACTGTAGAAGTTAAACATGACGGAACAGCGAAAGCTCTCATCACTAACGTAACAGATCCAGCAGACAAAGAGTTCAACAACCGTGTAACACCTCCAGAAACTCCAGAATTCAACCCAGAGAAATACATCTTGAACGAATCTAAATTCGATCTGACAGGTGTGAAACTTCTCGATGATGATAACGAGCTGGAACATAAAGTTGCGGACACCAATGCCAACCCATATGTGGACGGTACTGCCAACAACGAAGCTCAAAATATCAATACGAAGACACTTAAGAAAGGTGATAAAGTATACTACCAAGTATGGTTGGATACAACTAAATTCACTGAAGCACACAATATTCAATCTGTAGGTGTAACAGATAAATATGACAGTGCAAACTTGAATGTTAACGGAGCTGATATTAAAGCATACGACTCTGTAACAGGAGAAGATGTGACAGCTAAGTTTGATATCAAGGTTGAAAATGGTGTAATTACTGCAACTTCTAAAGCGGACTTGACTAAGTCACTTGGCGATGCAGAAAATACACAAGTTATCGACACAACTAAGTTGGCCTTCGGACGTTACTACAAGTTTGAAATCCCTGCAGAAATTAAACAATCTGCTCAAGAGGGTGTGGATATCGAAAATACAGCTTCACAAATCGTACACCAATACGATCCAACTAAGAAGACTGTAGAAAAACCAGAAAAACCAACTGAAAAACGTGTAGTCAACATTCCAGTTAAGGTTCAATTCCAATTCACTAAGAAATTGGAAGGACGCACATTGAAAGCTGGTGAATTCAGCTTCGTTCTGAAAGACGAAAAAGGCAATGTGATCGAAACTGTGAAGAATGATGCGGCTGGTAAGATTACCTTCTCAAATCTTGAGTTCAAACGTGGTGAAGAAGGAACTCACCTCTACCATGTAGAAGAAATTCGTGGTACAGATTCTAGCGTTGTTTACGATAAGATGGTTGCGACCGTTGGTATCGTGGTGAATAAAGAAGGTAAAGTATTAGTAGCTACTACTAAGTTGCCAGAAGATACAGAGTTTAACAACACTGTTATTCCGCCAACAACACCACCAACAACACCGCCTAATACACCACCAACACCACCAACAACGCCACCAACTCCTCCAACACCACCAACGACTCCTCCAACACCACCGACACCAACAACTCCACCAGCTCCAGGACTTCCTAACACTGGTGAAGAACAATCAGTATCAGCTGCATTGTTAGGTGCTGCACTTGGTATGGTTGGACTCGCTGGACTTGCAAAACGCAAAAAACGCGAAGACTAAAATTGAGGTGACATCGACAAACTTGTTGATGAGGTGACAATTTTAGATCCAACAGGAAGAGGCTTTGCTCGAAAGAGCAAGGCCTCTTTGTTTGTTGTTAAAAGCTTAGAAAAAATTGCATATATATTACGAAATGTTTCAGAAAACATTCTATTATTCATTTCATTCTGTTACTAGTTTCAGAGAATTTCCATTGACTTGAAGTAGAGAAAACAGTATACTAGAAAAGCAATTTGATCTTTCAAACTGCCGGCAACAAGGGGAATGAATCCACTTTGAATTGGAATTACAGTAGGGTTTGGAGTGGAAGAACTTCACACCCTTATTGTCGTCGGTTACCTTCATAAAAGGAGTATAGACTCTGAATAAGTTGTATAAATATAAAAAACTTCCTTGGAACAGAATTCCATAGGAAGTTTCTTTTTGTTTGGGAACTAACTAATCATGTTTCTTTTTGAAAGCGACAAGACTGGTAAGGCCTGCTAAGATACCAAGTCCAAGTAAGGATAGGTGTGAGGTCTCTTCACCTGTTACAGGTAGGTGAGTTCCTTCTTGAGGGGTGTTAGGAACAGCTTCGGGGAGCTCCTCTGTTTGGCTTGTAGTTTCAAGAGGTTTATCCTCTTCTGTTATAGAAGTAGATGGGATTTCTTTTATTACTGCTGGTTGTGTATGAGAAGTACTAGGATGAACGATTTCTTTACTTCCTGTTTCTGGGGATGGTTGTGGAGTAGGGATTTCTTTGACCTTGTAGGCAAAGATCAAGATGGTTGTTCCCACTTCTACGTTCCCAGTTTGTTCAGCTGCACCGACCCGTTCGTAGATGTGGCCGTCGTAGGAGATCTCATCTGGTGCGCTAGCGACGTAATGGGTTCCATTGTCCACATTCGTTGCAACCGCAAGTTCTGGTTGCAATTCAGTGCTCGTATCTTGGATGACAAATCGCGCGATGACAGTCCCCGTAGCTAACTTGTAATCGTAGATAACGGTTTTCATTCCTTTAGTGACGGTGCCATTTGGATCCGCAGAATCAGCACGGAGTCCAACTAGATGGTAGATACGACCATCTTTTGTGATTTCTGTTGGGGCCTCACTTGTATATTTGGTGCCGAAGTCTGCTTCTGTAGCGAGGTCTTGCGCCTCTTGCAGATCAGTGTTGCCTCCCTCTGTAAGGAATCGTACCATGACAGAGCCTTTGGAGATGGCATAGGAAATAGCAGTATCAGCTGTTGGAGACTCAGGGTTCGGAAGAAGATAGCCTTTGGTCTCGTCGAGAGGATCGACAAAGTTCAAGACTTGTCCATTAGCATCTTTTGGCTCTAATCCCTCCACGTAAGGAAGGATAGCGGTAGGAGATGCGATGGCAGTTGGATTAGTAGCATCATTGAGATAAGTGATCTCTTTTTGAGCATTGGTTGGTTCTTTACCAGTGGCATAGCTGATCCTATAGGCACCGACTGGTCGATAGATGACCGTATCTGTGATGTCTGCTACATCAGCGTGAATGCCAGTATGGTGACCTGCTTTTATCAGATCAGAAGAGACGGTATCAGTCGATTCTTCTGCTACGACAACATAGCCTTTTTTGACGGGATTTTCAAGAGCTGTAAAACTCGTGCCATCTTGAGCTGTCCAGTCTTCAAGCTTCGTCTCGCCTGTCACCAAATTGATGCTTCCTTTGCGAGCGAAATGAAGGCTGTCAGTTTGATCAGCTATTCCTGCAGGCCGGCGGTTAGATCCATCGTTGTCCTCTGTTACATAGGTCACTGTACGGGTCACTGTTTCAGATAAATGATCCAGATCAGCCGTTGTTTGACCAGCTGGAGCTAGAGGAGTTGGATAGACACGACCCTCGCTGTCTCCTGGAACAACTTGACCGGCTTGGATGGGCTGTGCTTCTGAAAATGCTACAATTTTTGGTGTCAAGCGGACAATAAACTCTTGAACGCCATCTTCATTCGTGTTGGTAGCGTCGCGGTCAAAGTTTGGTTGTCCGTCTGCAGCGAAGCCATTTTCTACTAGTTCATAGCCTTTCTTCAAATAGTTGGCAATGGTTTCTTTTGTAGAGTAGTTGATCTTTTCACCTGTATGACCAACCAAATCACTGGAACGCTCGAGCTCAACTCCATTTTCGTCTTGATAAAGAACATGAGCGGCTTCATTGAGTTTGACATAGAGCATATCCCATACATCAAGACTCGGAACATCGATAGCAGCCATCCATTGGCCAGCCCCTCCGTCATAATAAACATTTGCGCTTGTTTCCCGGAGCTTGATGTTGTATTTTCCTTCAACAGCATCAGGTGTTGCCCAGTAAATGCTGGCGTGTTCAGCCTGATCTTTTGTGATTTTTCCGAGTGGAACAAAAGCTTGAATATTGGTCAATTTTTCGGTTGTATTCACAGCGCTGTTCCATTTGTTTTCAGTGATGCCGACCAAATTGATCAAGTGAGCAATTCGATCACCCGTCTTGGTTTCTTTTGTAATGGTATAAACGGTTCCAGGTTGAACCCCATCAGCATTATCCAGATTGGATCCGATGAAGTTGCCGTTCACCAGTACATTGGTATTGTCTACGATCCGACGGGTATCATGTGACAAGGTGTCGCGGCCGCGGAGAAGTTCTTGATAAGCAACGATGAATTCTTGGTAGTTGAATTCTGCATTGGCAAAGTCAGCATTGACTGGTAGGTTTTGATTGAGATACCATTCTGCTTGGATCACCCCAAAACCTTTAGCATCTTGAGAAGTATTGAGGGCTGCAGTCGTCATATGGTAACCACCGCTCGCTGCGATAATAGCATCTGTCAGCAATTCGTTGTCTTTGCTGAGGGTTGATGCGTTTTTACCACGATGGGTATAGGCTGCGATGATGGGAGATTTCCCCTTGTATAAATCACGCATCCGTTCGGTGAGGCGAGTCAAGGCTTGGTAGGTGGAGTCATAGGCGATGCTATCTCCCCAAACTTCTGCATAAGGAGCAGAGACATTTGTCTTACCTAGGCGATCAGCATCTCCAGTGGAGATATCGTTGATCATGAAGTCATAGCCTTCTTTTTTGAGGGCCTCTGTTGCAGCTGCGGCTAGTTCTGGATAGTGTTCGCTCAAAGAGAAGCCTTTTCCAGGTTCACTTACTTTTTCCACCCAGTTAGAGCCCATGGTATCCCCTTGCCATCCATCAAAGCCACCTTCTTTCATGGCTTTGGTCATGACTTCAATGATAAATTTTTGCCAATTTGGATCGCCTGGATCAAGAAATTGTTGGATATCGGTCGCTGTGACATCACCCTTTTTACCGAAATTGAAATGGTCCTGTAGGTTACGAACAATGGCGCTTTTCACTTCATTTGGGACCCCTTCTTCGAGGGAAATCGCATAAATCATATTATACAGCATGGCTTTGGCACCAGTCGTATGGACATGATCCACCAGCTCTTTGACTGCTTCTGTATCGATGATAGGTAAGTAGGACTTGCGCTTGTCAGGATCGGTTTCGCTATTTGGAATCAAGAAAGTCGCCCAATCTTGAGTGAAACGTTCAACATTTGCTGGGAATGGGTTAGCAGGTGTATTGTAAACGTCGTAGAAGAAGTAGTTGTTGATGTGCATATTGGCCAATTGGTCAATGCTATTCTTGTAACCTTCTACCTGATCATTGGTTATGGAGTTGTGATTGTCTTTGGAGCCGGCAACCACTCCATAACGTGGGTAGATGGTCCAGTCATCTTCAACAGCAAGACCTGCTGCCTTATGAAAAGCTTGGGAACCATCTGCTTTCTTACCAAGGATATCTACGATAAATCCAGCATTAGGTGAAAAGGCAGTACTTGGAATCGTCAGTTCGCTTCCTTCAAGGTTTTTCTTTTCATAAATGACCTGATCTAAATGGGAGATAGTGACATCAGATGAAACCACTTCAGGGTTGTTGATCGAGATGCGGACGTCTTCCCCACTTTTATAAGTCGCTTTATCAAAGGTGACGTCGTTGGTGATTTTTGGAGTATTATAAGTAGTTGCTGGAGCTGCACTGACCGGTTGAGTGGCAGTTACAGTTGGTGTTGATTCCGATGAAGAAGATGCAACTTCAGTTGTAGCAACTTCCTCACTAGTAGTGGTAGGAGTACTGCTATTGGTTGCTACTGGTTGAGCGGTTGATGGGATCTCAGAAGTCGGATTGGTGTTGACCTCGTCAGCCATGGCAACAGAGCTTAACATCAAGGCTCCAAAAAGGGTAATCATAGAGACTAATGCCTTGTTGCGCTTGCGAAAATAGCCGTGCCCTTTTTCAGAGACACTATTTTTTTGTTGATTCATTTTTTTCTCCCACATACTGTTTGTATAGTTCGTTGAACAGTTTAAAGTAAATTGTTCTATCGATGCCAATAAGTATACGACATTTCACTAGATAGTGTCAATTTAAGAACGAAAGTCTGTTTGAAAATTTTCATGGAAGTGTTAGAAAATGGCCTTAAATAGGGGTTTTTGA
>CABKMC010000087.1 GCA_902373455.1 uncultured Streptococcus sp. | reverse complement strand
GATCACGAAAATCAGCAATATCTGCGATACCCTCAATATGCTGCACATGAATCACTGGGTTGGCTGGCAATTTTGCGAAAGTAACTCCATCCGTTGAAACTGCAAGACACTGGGTCTCTTCGCGCTTTTCCTCATCGTCTACATGACCAGTATACAGCAAATAGAGCTTGTCATCTTTCACAATAGCACTACCCGAGAAACAACCATCCTTATCATAGCTTTCACTTGGTGCTAAAGCTACTGGCAATTCTTCCCAATGGAGAAGATCTTTTGATTTGGCATGCCCCCAATGCATGGGCCCCCAAACACTATCATAGGGATAGAATTGGTAAAACAAATGGTATTCCCCATGGAAATAAACAAAGCCATTTGGATCGTTCATCCAGCCGATTGGAGGTAGCAAATGAAATGCTCCTCTATATTGCTGGTTAACCCTCTCCCTGTTTTCATCGATATACTGATTTGCTTTTCGAATGCTTTCCTTCATCTTTTTTACCTATTTTCTATTTTCAGTGCTGGTAACCTGATCTTTGTCACTCCACTTTTTCATCCATTTGGGAATTTCTTGGCTAATGGTCGTGGGTAGAACCACATAGGCCTCCTTGCTCAAGTCCTCAGCAATGGCTGAATGGAGATAGGTCGCAACCACCACGCGCTCATAGAGACTGACCTGTGGGAATTGACCCGCAAATCCTGCGATCATCCCTGCCAAGGTATCTCCCATACCCCCTGTTGCTTGATAGGGACCACCAACATCTAGCTGATAGCCCTCATCTTGCCCACTTGTCCAAATGCGGGTGTGTGGCCCTTTTTCTACAATGACAGTCCCTTGAGGAAAGTTCTGTACTGCTCTTCGACTCTTGCCTTCTGTCTGGCTTGCTAGATCAAGCCCTGACAGTTTTTCCCATTCTTTTTGATGGGGGGTAAAGACCAACTGAGCCTCTGGCAGGTCAAACTGAGAGGCTGCAAAAAGACTAATAGCTCCTCCATCTAATATCAAGACCTGCTGGCTAGAGACTTGCTCAAAAATCATGTGCAAGATTGCTTGGTTTTCTCTTGCTTCCTTAAAGCCTGGACCGACAAGAATCACGCTGGCTTTTTGGAGCTGCTCAGAAAGGAGTTCGTGATCTGCCAAATCAAAGCCCATGGCTTCAGGAAGATGGCTATGAAGGGCTGTCAGATTATCAGGATCTGTTGCGACAGTGACCAGCCCCGCACCACTATGAACCGCAGCAAGCGCCGCCATAATGATGGCTCCCCCATAAGGGTAAGTCCCTCCAATCAAGAGCAGGCGACCAAAATCCCCTTTATAAGAATTCGCCTTTCGCTTTGCAATGACACGCTGGATCTCTTCTTTTTGAACTGTTCTCATACCTTCCTCATTTCTAGCGAAAAACGAGAAGCCACGACTCCCCCTCCTTCTTTTATTTTCCTCTGAATTCTGCGAAGACTTGCAAGATCTTAGCAGCCACAGCTTGTGGTTGATTTTGTTTGGCTACCAATTGATCATCCGCATAAGGCCGAAGGGCTGGAAAATCACCAATTTGAACTGCATAAAGAGCTTTTTCAAAGAGCTCGATATCATTTTGATCATTGCCAAAAGCCACGAAATTCTCTCCACAGAGTTCTTCTACGGTTGTCGCTTTATGCGTGTCTGCTGGATTGAGATAGATGCATTTTTCATGCGCATGATAGCGGATATGGGCCTTGTCTGTCTTTTCGATCCGCTCGATGATCTCATCCACGAGCTCCTCATGGCCACCCATATAGATCACGACCTTAATCGGATCTGTCAGCTCCTCTAATGAACGATACTGGGCTTTCTTGAGGGGATCTACATTAGCAACAAAAGGAATCTTTTCCAAAATCTGTCCGCTGTAATCAAAGGTATCATCCACAAAAAATGGTAGATTGTAATGGCGGCAAAAGCCAAGGACTTCCCGATACACATCCTTGTCCAATTGTTCCTCATATACTAATTGCCCCTGGCGATAGGCCAATCCACCATTTAAGCCTATCACGAGTTGCTGACTCAATGGGTCCCCTAAAAGACCCAAGCAGTCCCGGTAAGAACGTGCAGAAGCAAAGGCGACTTCATGACCAAATTCTTCTGCTCTCAATAAGACCTGTTTGATTTCATCATCGATTGTGACACCATCGAATGACAGGGTTCCATCTAAATCAAATACAAACTTCATCTTGTTCACACTTTCATTTTTTTAAGGCACGAACAGCTGCTTCGTAGGTCTGCTCCATCAGCATGGTGACGGTCATAGGCCCAACCCCTCCTGGTACCGGAGTAATATGACTGGCCAAAGGTGCAACGGATTCAAAATCGACATCCCCACACAATTTGCCATTCTCATCGCGATTCATTCCGACGTCAATAACAACGGCGCCTTCTTTCACGAAGTCTGCTGTTACAAATTTCGCACGACCGATCGCAACAACCAAGATATCTGCTCTTCTAGCAATTTTAGGCAGATGATGGGTCCGAGAATGGGTCAAGGTTACCGTCGCATTTTTGGCGAGGAGCAACTGCGCCATGGGTTTTCCAACGATATTGGAACGACCAATCACGACTGCTCGCTTCCCTTCTAGATCAATCCCGTACTCTTTGAACATCTCCATGATCCCAGCAGGCGTTGAAGGCACCATGAGAGGATTTCCAGCCCATAAGCGTCCCATATTCAATGGATGAAAACCATCCACATCTTTTGTCGGATCAATCGCTAAAAGGACTGCATCCGCATCGATATGCTTAGGCAGTGGTAACTGCACCAAAATCCCATGCCAAAGGGGATCTTGATTGTAGTGTTCGATCACTTCTAATAATTCAGCTTGGCTGATGCTTTCAGGAAGTCGTCTCACTTCACTACGAAAGCCTGCCGCAATAGCAGAACGCTCTTTATTTCTTACATAGATTTTGCTGGCTGGATTATCTCCTACCACGATGACAACGAGGCCAGGTACAACTCCTGTCTCTTCTTTTAATCGTGCTGTTTTCTCTGCAATCTCACCCTGTAATTTTGTAGCGAGCGCCTTCCCATCAATGAGTGTCGTCATATCAATTCTCTTTCTAGTCAAGTAATGAAAATAGTCCTCTCTATTATAGCAGATTTCAACTCTCAAACCTAACTGTTCCTAATTAGAATTTCTTATAGACGAAAACTATAGCCAGATGGACAAAAAATGAGCTTGAGACCACCCCAAACTCATCCACACAGCTGCTTAGTAAAGCAATTCATAAATTTCCATTGCAATTAAATCAATGCTATCAAATGTATAGGTTTCACGCGCTTCAACATCACGAAGTGTAAAGGTTGAACCTTCTTCTTCATTGTGGTTGTAGGCTACTTCAGCGACAACAACACCGTCACGTTCAAAATTACGTTTCAAGTTCCCACCGTCTTTTGTCATCGTCTCCAAACGGTTGATAATCCGTACTAAATGTGATTCCATTTTATTTCTCCTCTTTACTTTCTACTCTCCTATTTTATCATAAAAGAGAAAGCTCTTCCAATAAAAATTCACATTTTTCCATTGATTTACTCTCTTCTTCAATCCTTAGCGACATTCCGTAGCAAATTCTTGCAAACTTCTAGAATACTGATATAATGAAACTATAAATCTTTGACTATTTTTGACCTTTTGAAAATAGGCTCGTCTCTTGTTGGAAAACCATCAAAAACCTACTGTGAGGTATGTATATGCTTTGTCAAAATTGTAAAATAAATGAATCAACCATCCATTTATATACAAATGTAAATGGACGTCAGCAGCAAGTAGACCTCTGTCAAAATTGCTATAAAATTATGAAAACAGACCCAAATAACAGCTTCTTGAAAGGCATGACCCAACGGAGCCAACTCACTGGAGATCCTTTTGAAGATTTCTTCAATAACCTTGGAAACTTCCAAAGTCCGCAAGAACCTCAAACCCCTCCAACTCAATCCGGAGGAAATTATGGAGGTGGCGGCTACGGCCAAAACAATAACCGTGGTGGTGGTCAAGACCCTCGTCAAGCACGCCCTCAAAAGCCAAAAGGACTGTTAGAAGAGTTCGGCATCAATGTCACAGAAATTGCCCGCAAAGGGGATATTGACCCTGTCATTGGCCGTGACGAGGAGATTATCCGTGTCATCGAAATTCTCAACCGTCGAACCAAGAACAATCCGGTTCTGATTGGAGAACCTGGGGTCGGAAAAACTGCCGTTGTGGAAGGCCTGGCTCAAAAAATCGTCGATGGCGACGTTCCACATAAATTGCAAGGCAAGGAAGTTATTCGCTTAGACGTTGTCAGCCTGGTTCAAGGAACTGGTATCCGGGGCCAATTTGAAGAGCGCATGCAACAATTGATGGAGGAAATTCGTCAACGCGAAGATGTTATTCTGTTCATCGACGAAATCCATGAAATTGTTGGCGCAGGATCTGCTGGTGAGGGCAATATGGATGCTGGAAATATCCTCAAACCAGCCTTAGCGCGCGGAGAACTCCAATTAGTCGGGGCTACTACCCTCAATGAATACCGTATCATTGAAAAAGATGCGGCCTTGGAACGTCGGATGCAGCCCGTTAAGGTCGATGAACCAACGGTTGAAGAAACCATCACCATCCTCAAGGGCATCCAGAAAAAATACGAAGACTACCACCACGTCCACTATACAGACGGGGCCATCGAAGCGGCAGCTATTCTTTCAAACCGCTACATCCAAGATCGCTTCCTGCCAGACAAGGCCATTGATTTGTTGGATGAAGCGGGGTCTAAGATGAACCTGACCCTAAACTTTGTGGATCCAAAAGTGATCGACCAGCGCTTGATTGAAGCGGAAAACCTCAAAGCCCAAGCGACGCGCGAAGAAGATTTTGAAAAAGCAGCCTACTTCCGCGACCAAATCGCGAAATACAAGGAAATGCAGGGTCAACATGTCACCGATCAGGAAACTCCTGTCATCAGTGAAAAAACGATTGAACACATCGTTGAACAAAAGACCAATATTCCTGTTGGTGATTTGAAAGAAAAAGAACAGTCTCAATTGATCAATCTGGCTTCTGATTTGAAAGCTCATGTGATCGGTCAAGATGATGCAGTAGATAAAATCGCGAAAGCCATTCGACGCAATCGTGTCGGCTTAGGATCGCCTAACCGTCCAATCGGAAGCTTCCTCTTTGTCGGACCAACTGGTGTCGGAAAGACCGAGTTGTCTAAACAATTAGCGATCGAGCTCTTTGGCTCTGCAGACAATATGATCCGCTTTGATATGAGCGAATACATGGAAAAACATAGCGTAGCGAAACTAGTCGGAGCTCCTCCGGGCTATGTTGGCTACGATGAAGCCGGACAACTAACTGAAAAGGTCCGTCGCAATCCATACTCCCTCGTTTTATTGGATGAAGTGGAAAAAGCCCATCCAGATGTCATGCACATGTTCTTGCAAGTCTTGGATGATGGCCGTTTGACAGATGGTCAAGGCCGTACCGTCAGCTTCAAAGATACCATTATCATCATGACCTCTAATGCTGGAACCGGCAAAGCTGAGGCCAATGTTGGTTTTGGAGCTGCTCGCGAAGGTCGAACCAACTCTGTACTGGGAGAACTCGGGAATTTCTTTAGCCCTGAATTCATGAACCGTTTTGATGGCATCATTGAATTTCAACCTCTATCAAAAGAAAACCTTCTCCAAATCGTTACCCTCATGCTGGATGAGGTCAATCAACGTCTCGCACAAAATGAGATTCATCTGGATGTAACAGAAAAGGTCAAAGAAAAATTGGTTGACCTAGGATACGATCCAAAAATGGGGGCCCGCCCACTCCGGCGTACCATCCAAGATCATATCGAAGACGCTATTACCGATTATTACCTGGAACATCCAAGTGAGAAACAACTCAAAGCCGTCATGACCAGCAATGGGAATATTAGCATTAAATCGGTTTCTAAGACAGTTGAAAAGACAAAAGAATAATCATC
>CABKMC010000086.1 GCA_902373455.1 uncultured Streptococcus sp. | reverse complement strand
TTGTCGTAGTCTTTCGCCGCTACGACCTTGTCTTGAACTTCTAAATACTTATAGTTAAAGGTTTGACCCTTGTGGCCGGTCCAAGCAAAGGCTGCAGAGTATGGTACAGTCTTACGAACGACTGGAGAAGCTCCATCCGAATGAATCGGAATCAAGAGGGCACTATCGGTCAACCAAGCTTGAGCCGCAGCATATTTTTCATAACGCTTGTTGACATCTGTGTTTTCTTTTTGAGCGTCTTCAATTAATTGATTGTACTCATCAAAGCCAGCTGCTTTTGCCGCCGCATTATCCGTACCAGCATCGAATCCAAAGTAAGAATTGGCATTTTCACCAGATTTACCACTGGTGATGTCGATGTAAGAAGATGGGTCCGTATAGTCTGGTCCCCAGCCCAAGTTATTGTTTAGATCCCAGTCTTGTTGGGAAGCATTTTCAGCAAAGTAAGTCACTCGTTGAAGATCATCCTCAGAAACCATATTCAGATCGATGACAATATTTTCTGCTCCCAATGTAGATTCAATCGACTGTTTGAAGGATTGGGCTTGTTTGATTCCTTCCGTATAAGTCGAAGAAGTTGGAAGGTCTAAATGAATTGGGAATTCAACTCCTTGAGACTGCAATTCTGCCTTAGCTTTGGCAAACTCTTCTTTGGCCTTGCTTGGATTGTAGAGGGTGTCTTTTCCATCTGCGACAGAGACCCCTTTCCATTCATCCCCATAAGCTTCTAAGTCTTTTTCTACTGCATCACCAAATTGTTTGCCATCGATTTGGACAAAGTTTGGTGGCGTAAAGGTATTACGGATCACCTTATTGGCACCCGCTTCCCCGTTAGTTTGCGCTACATAAGCCTTGCGGTTGAAGGCAAACATAATAGCTTGACGGAAGTCCTTGTTCAAGATTGCTTTCTTGGTAGAGGCCTTTTGAGCATCCGTGGTCTTCTTTGTGATTTCATAGGCCTGACGGTCAATGTTGAAGGAAAGGTTATAGGTTGAGGAACCTTGGTCAGTATAGACGATGTCGTCCTTATGCTTCTTCTCTACACTCTTATAGTTGGAACCATTTGGGAAAACACGGGCAACTGTATAGTCACCGTTATCAAATCCACGGATCAGAGACTCGGAGTCTTGACCATCATAATAGGTCAGTTTGACTTTACTGATCTTGACATTTTCCGCATCCCAGTAGGTTGGATTTTTTTCTAATATCGCAGAAGATTTCGAAGTAATGGATTTGATCAAATAAGGTCCGCAGTAGAGGATACTAGACGGAGAAGTTCCTTGACCATAGTCATCTCCTTTAGATTTCAGGAACTCTTCGTTAACCGGCATCAAGATCCCCATCGTAGTCTTAGAATTCCAGAAACTTTCTGGTTGGCTCAAGGTATATTGAACGGTATAATCATCAATAGCCTTTACTCCAACAGTTGAGAAATCAGATGTCTTCCCTGAAACATAATCATCCAAGCCTTTGACAGATTTTTGGACCAAGTAAATCGCTTGTGATTTCTTGTCTGCCGCGTGTTTGAGACCTGTGACAAAGTCTTTGGCCTTGACTTCTCCATATTCTTCCCCTTCAGAAGTCATCCATTTGACCCCTTTACGGAGTTTATAAGTATAGGTCAAGCCATCCTTGGAAACAGTCCAGTCTTTAGCAAGCGATGGGATCAAGTTCCCGTACTTGTCCACTTCCAACAAGCCATCTATCGCATTTCCTGTAAACTCGGAAGTCGATTTTTTATTAGAAATCGAGTAGTCTAAGGTATCTGGATCCTGGGTATAGACATAGCTATAGGTCTGACCACCAGAGCTACTAGATTTCCCTCCTGAGCAGGCTGCCAGTACACCAGCTGATAAAAGCAGAGCGCTGGTAGCTAAGAGTACCTTCCCTTTGTTCATATAAATCACCTCATTGTAAAAAATGTTATACTCAATTTAAATTATAGCACTTTCTAGGGAAATGTAAACGCTTTTACTGTGAAATTATTCTATTTCTTCTTTATTTTTTCAATTTCTTCTTTTTCTAGAATTTTTTCAAGTTGAATCCCTGGCCTGTATGATATAATGGAATCTATGAATTATGTGAGACATTTACACAAACGACTAAAACACAGCCTCTTGTCCCTCCTTGTAGGAGTCTTGACATTAGGCCCTATTTCCACTGCCTTTGCGGACGACATCTACCAGCAAGAAGATATCATGAAAATCGCAGCTGATGCTGGACTGGTATTGGATGATTTTTACAAGCCTAAGGCTGACATCGTCATCGACGCCAATACTGGAGCTATATTGTACGGAGACAATATCGACACGGTCCGGGACTCAGGAAGCATGGCCAAACTCATGAGTGCCTATGTAGTCTTTCGGGCCCTCAAAGAAGGCAAGATCAAATATGATACCGTGGTTACAGCAACAGAGGCAGACCAAGCCATCTCGGAAAACAATCTGTTAAGTAACTCACCTATTGTAGCTGGTGTTGACTACAAAGTATCTGAATTGATCAAGATGCTCTTTGTTCCATCTTCCAGTGCGGCCGTGATTATGCTGGCCAACGCCGTTACTGACAATGATCCCGATAAGTTTTTGGACTTAATGAATCAGTACGCACAAGAAATGGGGATGAGCCATACCAAATGGCACAATCCAAATGGGGCGATGATTTCGGTCCTTCAGGGCTACTACAATCCTCAGCGCTACGATGTCAATGCGAATAACGAAATCACAGCGCGGGACATGTCTATTCTGGCTTATCACATCGTAAACGACCTGCCAGAAATGTTGGAATACACCAAGCAAGCTCATACTACGATCATGGAAGGAACCCCTTACGAGCAAAGCTACGATAATTACAACACTTCCCTCGAAGGTGGAAAATTCGCCCTTAAAGGAACAGATGGACTCAAAACTGGATCCAGCCCGACTGCTGACTACAACTACACCGCGACAACCAAGCGGGGTAAACAGCGGATTATAGAAGTGATTTTGGGGGTTGGGAACTACGATGTCGAGATCGCCGAAAGCTACCGCAATCAAATCGGGAATACCTTGGCTGAGAAAATGTTCGCAGACTACCAGTATAAAAAAATCCTCTCTGCAGGGGAACATACCATCGACGGGAAGACAATTCACTTGAAGCAAGACTTCTATGCGACCGTTAAGAAGGGGACGAAGCCAGCGCTAAAACTAGAAAATAACCGCCTAGTCGTCCAGAACGGCTTGCAACAGGTATCTCCAAGCATTAAACCGGGAGTGGCCGTCAGTGAGTCTAAAGCAACGACCTCTAGCAGTAAAAGCAAGGGACTCGATGTTATGTGGCTCTTCTGCTTCCTGCCTGCCGGAATTTTATACCTGATCTTTAAACAAACCGATCCAAAAAGAAGAAAATAGAAAAAGAACTCCCATTACCATAAGGTATGGGAGTTCTTGGTTTGTATACATTCTCGGTGAATGACAGATATTGATTTAGTCTAAACCTTGAACGTAGGCATCTACTGCTACGATGGCTTGGGCAATATCAGAAGCCTTCACTTCAAATGGCATTTGATGGATGGTTTCTCCTTCGATGGTGGCCTGTTGGCCAACCTTGAGAAGATCTTCATAACTTGCAGTTTCAAGATGCATTTCTTTCAGAGTCGTTGGCATACCGATTTGTTGATAGAAACGAATGTATTTATTCAATTCTTCCTTCGGACGGTTTTCCAAGAACAATTGAACTAACGTTCCGTAGGCTACTTTTTCACCATGAGTCAAATGGTGGATGTCTCCAGTAAGGGCTGTAAAGCCATTATGGATGGCATGGGCAGCTGCTAACCCACCACTTTCAAACCCAATCCCGCTAAGAAGGGTATTGGCTTCAATGATGTTTTCAAGAGCAGGTGTTACAACTTTGGCTTCACAAGCAGCCATGGCTTGGAGACCATCAGCAAATAAGGTTTCTTCACAACGTTGTGCAATGGCGACACCCGCTAAGGTTTGTCGTTGACCCAACATGGTTTTTCCATTCGCTTGCATCACTGCACGCGCTTCTACCCAAGTTGCTAGGCCATCTGCGATACCAGAAGCGAGCAAGCGTTTTGGTGCTTGAGAGATCACTTTGCTATCCACCAAGACCAATTCTGGGTTCTTAGAATAAAAGATATAGCGCTCAAAGGCACCCTCATCTGTATAGATAACAGATAAGGCGGAAACAGGAGCATCTGTAGAGGCGATGGTCGGAGCAATCACAACTGGTGATTTTAGAAGATCAGCAATAGCTTTTGCACTATCGATGGTCTTTCCTCCACCAAGTCCAATGACCAAATTACAGCCATTTTCTTCTGCCAGACTAACCACACGATTGATTTCGTTGTCAGAAGCTTCTCCATTGAAGAAGACTGGCAAGACTGTAAATCCATACCGAAGGAGATATTTTTCAAATCGTTCTCCTACGATTTCATAGACTACTGAGTCGCATAGTAATACAGGATGACTCCCCAGTTCTAAAATAGGTTTTGCATTTTCAAATAAGGCATTTTCCCCTTGAATGTAACGTGACGGACTTGCAAAATTTCTCATATACTCCTCCTTTATCAAATTATATTCTGATGATGAATAGCTGACCAATCATTTGCAAAATCATTCACCGCTTTTTCAATTGACGGCATTCCAAAAGCCGCTTCAAAGACATCAGCCCCAGCAGTGATGGCTTGTGCCCCTTCTTTGAATGCTCGATTGACTTGACCGACATTCTTAAAGGATGCTGCTAGAATTTTGCTTGATGATTGATTTTTTTCGATTGAATCTGCCAATTGTGCTATTACCTGTGCTGAATCAATATTCAAGTTCTCCATTCGATTATAATAGGGAGCAAGGTAATCTGCGCCTGCTTCAATAGCCAAAAGACCTTGAAATACAGTATAAATTGCGGTTGCAGTAATTTTATAACCTTCTGATTTTAATGTTTTGATAGCTGCCAACCCCTCAGGAGTAACCGGAACTTTAATAAAAACATTTCCGCCACATTCTTGTCGAATTTTCGCAGCATCTTTTAAAATACCGTCATAATCTTTCGCAACAACTTGCACATGGATAGAAGGAGCTTCACCAATGATCTCCCGAACCTCATGAATCCGTTTAAAGAAATCGATTTCTCCTTCTTTTTTGGCAATTGTTGGGTTAGAGGTTACCCCAGCAAGAGGTAACACTCGAGCCCATTTTTTTATTTCATTTATATTTAAAGTATCAAGCATAAATTCCATATACATACCTCTTTACTATAGAGTATGCTCTGTCCGTCCAATAATATCATCTTGTGTAGCTCTTGATAGTACATTGAAGAAAGCTGAGTAGCCTGCAACACGTACAATTAAGTCACGGTGTTTTTCCGGATGTTTTTGAGCATCTAATAACGTTTCTCTAGAAACCACATTATATTGAATATGGTATCCATGTAGACGATTAAAGAACGTACGGAGTAAAGCAATAAGTTTTAATTTATCTTCTTCTTTGGCTAAAGTTTGTGGGTTTACTTTTTGGTTCAGTAAAACACCACCAACTATTTCATCTGTTGGCAATTTAGAAACTGATTTTAGAACAGATGTTGGGCCATGTTGGTCCATATTGTGGGATTGAGAGCATCCTTCTGCTAGTGGAGTTCCAGCATTACGACCGTCCGGAGTAGCTAATGTTCCACGACCTTGTCCTACATTGGCTGAAATAGAAGATGTACCTGAGTAACGGATACCACCGATTGGCCCACGTCCATAGCGAGTATTTGGATATTTAGCAATTTCATCCACATAAATATCGTATGCTTCTCGAACTAAGCTGTCTGCATAGTCATCATCGTTTCCATACTTCGGTGCATCATGGATAAGCATCTCTTGGATTTCTTTTCCACGTTCGCCCTCGTAATCGGTTTCCAGAGCATGCCATAGTTCTTGTGGTGTTAAGCGCCCTTCTTCAAATACCAGTTTCTTGATCGCTGCAAGCGAATCGGATAAGTTTGCAATACCCACTTGTAAACCAGAAATATAATCGTAGACAGCCCCACCTTCTTTTAGGTGTTTTCCACGTCCAATAC
>CABKMC010000085.1 GCA_902373455.1 uncultured Streptococcus sp. | reverse complement strand
TTATTAGCACGCTTCAAACAGGTGGATTTCGTGAAATATGCCTATCCACACTATAGCAATCCGGGTCAACTAAAAGAATACAATCAGTTTTTGATAGATAACGCGGATGGAGCTTATGTTTTTTATGATCCAGAAAATGAAACCAATTTAAAATATCTTTACAAAATGATGGTAGAAAAAGAACCATTTTATGTCAAACAATTAAGTTTTGATGACTTAAATGAACTTGCTGAAAATTTTTACGAAAACTAAGTGTTATACCTTGATTTTTCTTACCATTTTTTTATATAATTGAGATGATGAACTAGATTGGAGAGAGTAATGGCGAGTATTATTTTTACTGCGAAAGATATTTTTGATCAAGATTTCAAACGAGAAGTTCGTGGTTATAATAAAGATGAAGTAAATGAATTTTTGGATGATGTCATAAAAGACTATGAAACCTATGCTGCTTTGGTGAAGGAATTGCGTGAAGAAAACGCCCGCCTTCGTGAAGAACTTGCCCAAAAAGCACAGGAAACACCACAAACATCTCCGATTGCTAGCACTGCTACGCAAGAATTCCCGCAAGTGACAACAGCGACGAACTTTGATATTCTCAAACGTCTCAATCGTTTGGAAAAAGAAGTTTTTGGGAAACAGATCGTAGATCGCGATTATTAATCCCATAGATTGTGCAATTTTTGGATAATCGCGTGAGAGAATCCTCTCATGAGGAAAGTCCATGCTAGCACAGGCTGTGATGCCTGTAGTGTTTGTGCTAGGTTAATCCATAAGCCTAGGGACTTGGTATTCAAGTTACGGCGAGTGAAGGAGCTAAGTCTAAGGATAAGCTCTAGTAACTCTGAAAGTGCCACAGTGACGTAGTTTTTAGGGAAACCTAAAAAGTGGAACGCGGTAAACCCCTCAAGCTAGCAACCCAAACTTTGGTCGGGGCATGGAATGCGTGGAAACGAACATAGCATTCTGACTGGAAACAGTAGACAGATGATTATCGAAGGAAATGGTACCTAGTCATTTCTGGAACAAAACATGGCTTATAGAAAATTGCATATAGGTTGATGAGGTGGAGAGAGATCTCAACCTCCTTTTTTAAAGTGATAGGAATAAGATGAAAAAACAATTTGAATTGATTGCAACGGCCGCTGCTGGCTTAGAGGCTGTTGTTGGTCGAGAACTACGCGATCTCGGCTACGATTGCCAGGTTGAAAATGGACGGGTTCGATTTCAAGGAGACCGTCGAGCAATCATAGAGACCAATCTCTGGTTGCGCGCGGCTGATCGAGTAAAAATTGTGGTTGGGACTTTTCCAGCCAAAACCTTCGAAGAACTCTTTCAAGGTGTCTTTGCTTTGGATTGGGAAAATTATTTGCCTTTAGGAGCACGTTTTCCCATTTCTAAGGCTAAATGTGTCAAATCAAAACTTCATAATGAACCTAGCGTTCAGGCCATTTCGAAAAAAGCAGTGGTTAAAAAGTTACAAAAACACTATGCCCGACCAGAAGGTGTTCCTCTCATGGAAAATGGGGCAGAGTTCAAGATCGAAGTATCGATCCTTAAAGATCAAGCCACTGTCTTGATTGATACCACTGGTAGTAGCCTCTTCAAACGTGGTTATCGGACTGAAAAAGGGGGAGCCCCTATTAAGGAAAATATGGCAGCAGCAATTCTTCTGCTGTCAAACTGGTATCCAGATAAGCCCTTGATTGACCCGACATGTGGTTCTGGAACGTTTTGTATTGAGGCGGCGATGATTGCGAGAAATATGGCACCTGGTTTACGTCGGACCTTTTCTTTTGAAGAATGGAACTGGATGGATGATCGCTTGATTCATGAAGTCCGTCAAGAAGCAAACAGAAAAATCAATCGCGAGATCGAATTGGATATTATGGGAACTGATATCGATGCGCGGATGGTTGAGATTGCCAAAGAAAATGCCCAGAAAGCGGGCGTTAGCAGTGACATTACTTTCAAACAAATGCGAGTCCAAGATCTTCACTCAGATAAGATCAACGGGGTGATTATCTCCAATCCTCCATATGGAGAACGATTATCTGATGATGAAGGTGTGACGAAATTGTATACTGAAATGGGGCACGTATTTGCACCTCTCAAAACCTGGAGTAAATTTATCTTAACCAGTGATGAAGGTTTTGAATCTAAATTCGGTAGTAAAGCAGATAAAAAACGAAAACTTTATAACGGAACCCTAAAAGTTGATCTCTACCAATATTTTGGGGAACGAGTAAAACGGCAGATTAAGGCATAGAAAGGATTTTTATGACAGAGAAGGATAAAAAGCCATTAGAGCAAGAAACAGAATCAATTTTAGAGTTTGAAGATGCTAAAGAGATGACGATTGGGCAGGCCAATCGAAAGGCAGAAGAAATCGAAGCAGGTGTAACGGAAGGTGATAATGTCTTAGACAAATACATCAAACAACACCGAGCAGAAATTGAAGCGGAAAAATACGATACAAAGATCTTAGCTAAGGAAGAGTTGGCTAAAGCTGAAGAGTTGGCAGCTTCAGAAACAGTTGCCGAAGTAGCTGAAGCAGTGGAGGCACCGGAAGTAACGGAAACAGTCTTGGAACAAAGGCCTGAAATGGATGCTATCTCAACAGAATTACCTGCTAAGATTAAATTTGGACCTACACCAACTGAACCAATTGTAGAAGCAGAGGAGCTTCCTGAGGAAACACCAAGCAATGCGGGTAAACGAATCAAAGCAGTTCTATACTCTGCATTAGGTCTAGCGATTGTCGGGTCGGCCATTTTTGTGACCTATAACTGGATGCACAGTCGTGGAAAATCTGGTGGTACAACTGTTGTATCGTCTTCATCTAGCAAGTCATCTTCTACTTCTAAATCAAGTAGCAGTGAAACACAGGCTCAAAAATTGGAAGAGTTTACCAAAGCCTACGATGCCTTTTTTGTAGATGAATCGAAAAGTGGGCTAAAAAATGATAAATTCGGAGACTTGGAAAATCTGAAGAAACTGCTGGACAAATTAGAAGGAAGCAGTGATTATAATGCGGCTAAAACAAAATATGAAGACCTTGTGAAGCAAGTTTCTGCCATTCAAAAAGTGAATTCTCAATTCAGTTCTCCTGTGATCAAAGATGGAGTTCTTGATGCAACTGCCAAAGCAAAAAGTGATGCGACCTTTGCAGAAACAAATACAGGCAATGAAAAATTAGATAGCTTATTAAATGAGGCGGTAGCGCAAGGACGTTCACAACAGGTTGCGACACCGGCCCCAGTGACAGGAACAAGTGGTACAGATACTTCTAATGCAACTCCGGCCCCAGCTCAAGCAGCAACGCCTACAGCCCCAGCTGTCAATGCTGCTACAAGTGGTGCAGGAACTGCAAGTCCAGGCTATTCAGGTTACGGTCTTCCAAGTGATGGTGTCCCACTTCAGCGGAATCTGAGCCGTGTGCCGTATAACCAAGCGGCTATCAATGATGTCAATAACCCGGCCTGGGTGTTTGGGGATGGTATCCTTGAAAAAGTATTGAACATTGCTCGTAAACGTGGACATATCACTGGCAATCAATACATTTTAGAGCGTGTTAATATCATTAACGGTAATGGCTATTACAACCTTTTTAAACCAGATGGAACCTATCTCTTTAGTATCAATGCCAAGACTGGTTATTTCGTAGGGAACGGAAAAGGTCATTCAGATGCTCTGGATTATTAATGCCTGAGCAAGTATACGATTTCTGGGAAAAATGACAAGAAAAAAGGATGAACCACAGGTTCATCCTTTTTTGAGTCTTAAACAACATGACGTTCAAATGGATCGTCCGAAATTCCTTGATCTAGAATCAGGCGACACCATTCTTTGGCTGAGAAGAGACTGTGATCCTTGTAATTTCCACAAGACTCAATGGTTGTGCCTGGGACATCCTCCCAAGTGCTGACAGATGCAATTTCTTCTAAAGATTCTTTAATCACTTTAGCAATTTCCGTACTTGAATGCTGTCCCCACATGATCATATGAAAACCGGTGCGACATCCAAATGGGGAACAGTCAATCATACCATCTATGCGTTTGCGAATGAGCATCGCAAGAAGATGCTCGATGGTGTGGAGCCCTGCCGTTGGAATCGCATTTTCATTGGGTTGCACCAGGCGAATATCAAAGTTAGAGATGATATCTCCTTTGGGTCCAGTTTCCTCACCAATCAAGCGTACATAGGGAGCCTTTACAGCTGTGTGGTCCAATTCAAAACTTTCAACAATTACTTCTTTTGTCATACTCAAATCCTTCTTTGTTTTTCTTGATTATAGCATAAAAAAGCAGATTCAACAAAGTGGAAATTAATGAATATCTCACAGATGTTCCATGAAAGAAAAGTCGATAAAAGAACAAACGTTAAGCAAAAATATAAAAGGTTTTTCCTGTTTTTTTAGATTGTTAATTTTAGTAATTTATGGTAAAATGTAAAAGAATTTTTAATTCAACTAATTAAATAGATTTGGGGTAAAAGCATGAATTTGTTTATTACAGGTGTTTTTGCCGCGGTCATTGGTTTAGTCATTGGATATGTGGGAACTGCTCTTAAAATGAAAGCTTCAAAAGAAGCTGCGGAACTCACCCTTTTGAATGCTGAACAAGAAGCAACGAATTTACGTGGACAGGCAGAACGTGAAGCCGATTTGATTTTAAAAGAGGCGAAGCATGAGTCAAGTTCACTTAAAAAAGAAGCACTTTTGGAGGCAAAGGAAGAAGCCAGAAAATATCGTGAAGAGGTCGATGCTGAGTTTAAGTCAGAACGACAAGAATTGAAGCAATTAGAAAGCCGTTTGGCAGAACGTGCTAGCAATCTTGATCGCAAAGACGACATTTTAACAAGCAAAGAACAGTCTCTTGAACACAAAGAGCAAAGTCTTACAGATAGAACTAAACACATTGATACGCGTGAACAACAGCTGGAAGAGCTTGAACACAAGAAAGTAGAAGAACTGGAACGTGTCGCTGCTCTAAGTCAAGGAGAAGCGCGTGACATTATTTTGAATCAGACGGAAGATCAACTTTCAAAAGAAATTGCATCACGCATTCGTGATGCTGAGTTGGAAGTGAAGGAACGTTCTGATAAGATGGCAAAAGACATTCTTGTCCAAGCTATGCAACGGATGGCAGGTGATTTTGTTGCTGAGCAAACAAACTCAACTGTTCATTTGCCAGATGATAGCATGAAGGGCCGTATTATCGGTCGTGAAGGTCGTAATATTCGTACCTTTGAGAGCTTGACAGGTGTCGATGTGATTATTGATGATACGCCTGAAGTGGTGACCTTGTCAGGGTTTGATCCGATTCGTCGTGAAATCGCCCGCATGACAATGGAGAGCCTTCTTAAAGATGGTCGCATTCATCCAGCCCGCATCGAAGAGCTGGTTGAGAAGAACCGTCAGGAAATTGACAATCGTATTCGTGAATACGGTGAGGCTGCTGCCTATGAAATCGGTGCGCCAAACCTCCATCCAGATTTGATGAAAATTATGGGACGGTTGCAATTCCGTACATCTTATGGTCAAAACGTTTTGCGTCACTCCATTGAAGTTGCCAAACTTTCTGGTATTATTGCTAGCGAGTTGGGTGAAAATGCTACCTTGGCACGACGTGCAGGATTCTTACATGATATCGGTAAAGCAATTGACCGTGAAGTGGAAGGAAGTCATGTTGAAATTGGGACAGAACTGGCACGTAAGTACAAGGAACATCCAGTGGTTGTCAATACCATTGCCAGTCACCATGGTGATGTGGAACCTGAAAGTGTTATCGCGGTCATTGTCGCTGCAGCGGATGCCTTGAGTGCAGCTCGACCTGGAGCACGAAGTGAGTCACTTGAAAGCTACATCAAACGTTTGCAAGATCTTGAAGAAATTGCAAACAGCTTTGAAGGAGTTAAGACAAGTTTCGCCCTTCAAGCAGGACGTGAAATCCGTATTATGGTGAGCCCTGAGGCAATCAAGGATGATAAAGTGACGATCTTAGCTCATGATATTCGTGAGAAGATAGAGTCAAATCTTGAATATCCTGGAAACATTAAGGTTACCGTTATTCGAGAATTGCGTGCAGTAGATTACGCAAAATAAACGAAAAGCTTGAGATCTAGCATCTCAAGCTTTTTGAATGAAAAAAATCAGTTGAAAATTAGGCCGATTTTTGTTACACTAGATAGAAAGACATTGAAGGAGAAATCATGGCGGATCGTGGC